>JAKFUN010000061.1 GCA_021732675.1 Phycisphaerales bacterium | reverse complement strand
ACACCGGCCCCGCACCCGGCCCTGCCTCTCGACATCATTCCACCCGGGGCCGCCACTGTGACCATCGGCGGGGCAGCCGCAGCCCGCATGTCCGACATGTCCAAGCCGTGTTCGCTTCCGACCTGCGCTCCCGGCGGACCTGGCATGATCTCCAAGGGCTCAGCGACTGTGACGATCATGAAGCTGGCCGCGGCCCGCGCGGGCGACGACACGGCCCACACCTCGTGCGTAGCCCCGATCCCATCACCCACCGGAAAGATCATGCCCCCCTGCTGTACGACGGTGATCATCGGGGGCTAAGCGCCGTCTGGAATCGCGCCGACCCCTTTTCCGACGGATCCGCCCTCCACACCCGCCCGGCCTCTTGAAACTTTCACACTTTGAATCTCTGGCGCCGATCTGCCCTCGCTGTCATAGCCAGGGGATGGGCGAGCACGCGCTGAAACTTCTCTCCGGCGAAATCGCGGGCGATGCGATGCTCACCGAGGGGGCGCTGGCTTGCACCTCGGCGTCGTGCCAGTGCGAGTACCCGATCCTGGATGGCGTACCCATGCTGATGCCCGACGTGCGGGCCGCGATCGCGGGCTCGATGTCGGATATGAACGCCCGCAACGATCTCTCGCACGCGTCGACCACCATGCTGGGCGACTGCGCCGGGCCGGGCTCCGCCTTCGAGACCTCGCGATTTCACCAGAGCACCTACGTGTTTGACCACTACGGAGAGTTCTTCCCCGCTGGAGCACCGGCGCAGGTTGCGGGCGTTTCGACGCCGGAAGCGAGCCCTTCAAGGTCCGTGTCTGAGCGTTCGGCGGTTTCGAACGACCGGGCGATTTCTCCCTCGGGCGTGGTCCGTTGCCTCCGCGAGGCCTGGCGCCTCGCGGGCGACATCGGTGCAGGTGCGATTCTCGATGTGGGGTGCTCGGTGGGGCGCTCGACGATGGAGCTCGCGACCGATGGCCGCGTGGTGCTCGGGCTCGACGCCAGCTTCGGAATGCTCCGGCTGGCGCAACACCTGATGCGTCGCGGCCAAGGCGTCGCGTCCATCCGCCGCACCGGATTGGTCTACGAGCGCGTGGAGTGGAGCCTGCCGCCGGTGCCCTCCGGCGTCGACTATTGGTGTGGAGACGCGGCTTGGCCCCCGTTCCGCGCCGGGGGGTTCGCTGCCGTGGTCGCGCTCAACGTGCTGGACTGCCTCCACAACCCGGCGGCCGCGCTCTTGGCCTGGGCCCGTTTGTTGCCCCCGGGAGGCAAACTTCTGCTCGCCACCCCCTTTGACTGGTCCCCAGCCGCGACGCCGGTCGACCACTGGCTGGGAGGTCATTCTCAGCGCGGGCCCGAGCAGGGCTCGTGCGAAGCGGCGTTTCGTCGCCATCTCGCCTGGGCGGGCTTTGACATTCTGGGCGAATCCGAAGTCTCCTGGGGCGTTCGCCTGCACGACCGGGCGACGACGGTCTACACCACGTTCGTGATCGGCGCCCGTCGCAACACGCGCGAGCCCGGGAGCAACCCTTGAAGCTCATCGTGTGCGGAGCCGCGGGCGAAGTGACCGGTTCGTGCTATGTGCTCGAGACGGCCCAAGCCCGCGTGATGATCGACTTTGGGCTGCACCAGGGCGGGCGCGAGGAGGACGACCACAACCGCCGGCTGGTGCCCCCGGACCTAAGCCGGTTCGACGCCGTGGTGCTCACCCACGCCCACATTGACCACATCGGGCGCTTGCCACTTCTCGCGGGCGCTGGCTACTCGGGGCCCATCTTTGCCTCCCGGGCGACGTGCGATCTCGTCCCGATCATGTTGCGGGACACCGCCCGCCTGCAAGAGGCGGACGCCGCCCGCGAAGCCCGCCGCGGGCGCGAAGGCTCTCGCCCCGCCCTGCCCGCTCTGTACACGAGCGACGAGGTCGAACGCACGCTTCCGCAGCTGCGGCACCTCGACATGGATTCGCTCACGCCTGTCGCGCCCGGGGTGCGAGTGCGACTTGTCGACAGCGGGCACATGCTCGGTTCCGCCAGCATCGAGCTGCGCGCCACCGATGGCCCCGGCAAGCCCGAACGGGTGATCATTTTCTCGGGAGACATCGGCCCGCGCGGCGTTCCCCTGCTCCGCGACCCCGCCTCGCCCGCCCCCAAGGACGGCTCGCGCGTCGATCTGGCGATCATGGAATCCACCTACGGCGATCGCGACCATCGCCCCCTCGCCGACACCGTCGAAGAAGCCTCGGCCATCGTCCGCGAGGCGGCCTGGGACAAGCAGCGGATTCTCATCCCCGCCTTCGCCATCGGCCGCTCGCAGGTGATCATCTACTACCTCGCCATGCTCATGCAGTCGGGGCGAGCGCCCCGGTTTCCGGTCCATCTTGACAGCCCAATGGCCATCGAGGCGATCAAGCTCTATCGCGCCCATGCCCAGCTGCTCGACGCCGACTCTCTGGCCCAGCTTCGCGCCGGCTCCTTCCCCCTCGACATGCCCGAACTGCACCTTGTGAAAAGTGCCGAGGAGAGCAAGCTCCTTAACGACGCCCCCGGGCCCATCGCGATCATCGCGGGCTCGGGAATGTGCAACGGCGGGCGGATTGTCCATCATCTTCGTCACGGGCTGTGGCGAAAAGACGTCCATGTATTGATCGCCGGCTACCAGGCCGCAGGCACCCTGGGCAGACAACTCGTGAACCGCGCCCCCGAAGTGCGGATCTTCGGGCAAACCATTCCGGTGCGAGCCAAAATCCACACCCTGGGCGGCTTTTCCGCTCACGCCGGACGCACCGAGCTGATCCAGTGGGCAAAGACTCTCCACGACGCCTCTCGCCCGGCCCGATGGGTGCTCACGCACGGCGAGAACCCTCAGCGTCAAAGCCTCAGCGCCGGACTTGCCCCCTTCATCGGCCAGGCCCCAACCCTGCCCGCGTATGGCGACGCCTCCGAGCTCTGAGCCGGTCTTCACAACCCTCTACGCTTGTGCCTCATGCGGATCTGCCTGACATCCAGCGAGGTCGCCCCATTTCACGGCTGGGGGGTAGGTACCTGCACCACCAACTACCTCTTCGCATTGCGCGACATCGGGCACGAGGTACACCTCCTCACCGATGATCTTCCGGGGCTGCGAGCTCAGCACGAGAGCGCGTTGCCGGGGATCTCCGTCCATCTCCTCCCCTCGGAAGGCCTGCCTCATGTGCCGTGCATCCACACCCGGCGCCCGCTGGCGATCTATCAGCGGCTCAAGACGCTCCACGCCATCCACCCCTTCGGCGCCCTGCTCTTCAACGACTTCTATGCCGACGCCTTCCATGTTCTGCAAGCGCGGCAAACCCTGGGCGTCTTCGATGCCGCGTGCGTCGGCGTCATCCTCCATAGCCCCATCACACTGCTGCGCCGCGTCAACCGCCAGACCGAGTGCGACCTCGAAGTGGGCGCGATCACGCACATGGAGCGAGCCTGCTTCGCGCAGGCCGATCTCTTGGTTGCCCCCTCTTGCGCGATCGTGCGCGAGCTCAGCGCCATCCCCGAGCTGCAAGGCAGCGTCCCCGGGCTTGATTCGCCCCGCGTCACGGTGATTCCATACCCCTTTGGCGCAGGATTGGGTCTTTCCGGGCGAGCCGGTTCAGAGCTGGGGACGTCGGCTCACCGCGCGCACTCGCCTGAGTTCGCGTCCGGGCCGACACATCGCGTCTCGGAGAGCCTCGTCACCCCAGCCCGCAGCGCCCAAAGCCCGAAGCCCGAGATTCTCTTCTTTGGACGCCTCGAGCGCCGCAAGGGCGTCGAGACGCTCATCGATGCCGCCCAGCTCCTGTTCGCCACTCACCCCGGGCTCACGCTCCGCGTTGTCGGCGTCAACACCGACACCGCCCCGGGGCGAAGGTCCATGCGAGCCTGGCTCTCCAAACGCATCACCCCCGCGCATCGTGATCGCGTCAGCTTTGAAGAAAATCAGCCCCGCGAACGCATCGCCGCCCTCGTGCGCGGGGCCGCCGTTGTCTGCATTCCTTCGTTCTGGGAGAACTACCCCAATGCCTGCCTCGAAGCCATGAGCATGGGGGCGCTCGTCGTCGGCTCAGACTTCGGGGGCATGCCCGAGATCATCACCGATGGCGTCGACGGGCTGCTCTTTCGGGCGGGGGACAGCGCCGACCTGGCCCGCGTGCTGCAACGAGCCCTGACCGACCCGGGGGCCGGCTCGATGCGTGGTGCCGCCCCCGGCGCCATCGCCAGACTTTGCGACCCCCGAGCCCGAGCCCGCGAACTGGTCGTCGCCCTGGAGGCCGCGCTGGCCTCCCTCGCTTCGCCGACGCATCGCGTCACCCAAAGCGACGGCCTGGCGGTCTCGGTCTCTCCCGCATCTCCAGACCCCCGCGTCACCGTCATCGTCCCTTGCTACAACCTGGGGCACACGCTGCCCGACACGCTGAGTTCCATCTGGTCCCAGACCCGAGCCCCCGACGAAGTCATCGTCATCGACGATGGCTCCACCGACCCCGCCACCCGGGGGATGATCGACCAACTGGCTCACGACAAGCTCACGGTGATCCGTCAGCACAACCAGGGGCTGCCCAGGGCCCGCAACGCCGGCATCGCCGCTGCCACCGGCGACTGGATCATCCCCCTCGACGCCGATGACATGCTGACCCCGACTTTCATCGAGTCAGCGTTGCAGGCAGCGGCTCGCGACCCCGGCCTGGGCGTCATCACCAGCCACATGGCCTGCTTTCGTGATTCGCCCCAGCAGCCGGATGTCGCCTACGTCCCCCTCGGCCCCGACCCCGAGATTCTGCGAATCGTCAACTGCGTCAGCAGCGCCACCGCGATGGTGAAGCGGGCCGATCTTCTGGCCGCGGGCGGCTACGACCCCGAGATGGTGGCCTACGAAGACTGGGACCTCTGGTGTACGCTCCTCTCGCGCGGGGTCCGCTTTGCGATTCTTCCCGAAGCGATGATTCTCAATCGGATCCGCCCCGACTCCATGCTGCGGAGCATGCCACTCTTGGAGCAGCAGAACCTCCGAGCCCGCCTCATCCAAAAACACTCCGGGCTCCCGGGGGACCCCACCCGCATCCTCCGCATGATGCTGGGCGAGTCGTGCCACTTTCAACGCCTGTGGGGTGAGGCGAGCGCGCCCGAGCAGCCCCAACCCTCGCCCCTGCGCCACCAGTTGGCAGACAGCGCCGCCCAGTGGCTGCGGGCCATGGGGCTGACGGGCGTGATCAAAGCGCTGATCCATCGGGCGACCTAGTGCTGGCGGGATTGGGCGCGAACCTGCCAACGAAAAAGGGCCCGCGTGGCGCGGGCCCTTGAAACGCCGAACCGGCGCTGCCGCCCGCTTAGGGCGTGGGGCGGGATGCGTCTTTGGTTTGAGCCGTCGCCTCGGGAAGGCGGTCGGCGATCACCCGGGCCTTGAGCAACAGAACCGCGGTCTCAAGCTGCAAGTCCGTGCCTTTGGTGAGCAGCTCGTCAGGGTCGGGGAGTTTGGCGTCGGCCTCGATCCCGTCCTTGTTGAGAGGCACCAAATCCGCGTTGCGACGAGTCAGCAACGCTTCGCTGGTCTGCTTGGGCAGCATCTCAACCTTCAGATCGGGTTCCACGCCCCAGGTTTCAGCCCCCGGCAGGCGATGGATGATCTTGTTGTTGGGGAGCATGTAGTGGGCGGTTGTGACCTTGATAATGCAGTTGGATGTGACCGGCCAGACATTCTGCACGCTCCCTTTGCCGTAGCTGCGGGCACCCAGCACCAGGGCGTCCAGCTGCCCCTTGTGGGCGTAGGTCGCGATGCATCCCGAGACGATCTCACTGGCGCTCGCTGAGCCCTGATTCACCAGCACGATCACGGGAATGTGCGAGAGCGAGGCTTCGCTCGGGTCGCTCCACTCAGTGGAGTCCAGGCGCCCGTTGGGCCCCTGGGTGCGGACGATCGGCCCACCCTCGACATTCACAAACTTGCGCCCGATGCACACCGCCTGATCCAGCAGCCCCCCGGGATTGAATCGCAGATCGAGTACCAGCGCGCTTAGCCCCTGGCGCTTCATGTCGCTCACCGCCCGCTCGAGCTCTCCGCAGGTCGTGTCGGCGAACTGAGTCAGGCGCACATAGCCGATCTTGTTGGCCGGGTCGATGAACCAGTTCCAGGCGTCTTCCTTGGCCCCGTCGCGCTTCCAGCCCTTGGCCGTCACCACCTTGATCACGCTGCGATGCAGCCGAAAGGTGAGGGTTTCTTTCTTCCCCTGCGGGGCTTCCTTGGCGACTTCCTTCACCGCCTCCTGCCCGGCCTCCTTGGCCGGCTCGGTCTTCTCGGCGGGCTTGACCGTGTTGTCTGCGATTGGGCGCTCGAGCGTGAGCTCGACGTCGGTGTTCTCGGGGCCTGTGATGACGTCCACCGCCTGATCGAGCGAGAGCCCGAAGATGCTGCGGCCATCGACCTTCGAGATAATGTCTCCGGGCTTTACGCCGGCTCGCTGGGCGGGCGTCCCCTCGATCGGCGACACGACGCGAATGTTCTGCAACTCGTCGTACTCGATCTGAATCCCCACGCCCACGAAGCGCCCCTGGGTCGACTTCTGGAACCGGCGCACCTCGTCAGGCCAGATGATCTCCGAGAACTCGTCCAGCCGCGACATCGCCCCAGCCCCGAACTCGTGGATGAACGCCGAGGGCGTGATCCGCACCGTCTGGGCGTTCTTCTCGGACAGGCGGGTGAGCAGCTTCGAAACCTGAGCTGCGTCCAGATCGCCACCCTTGGCGAGGGCAGCTTCCTGCTCGTCGACGAAGGCTAGAAGCTGGCGCCGTTGCCCCTCGTCCTTCAGCCCCGGAAAGACCGTCCCCAGGTCGTGCGTAGTCGCCATGATGCGGATGTTCTCGAGGCCCCCAAAGAGCAACTCCGACATCGGTTTTTGTGTCACATGCCGGCGGGTATACGCCAGGCAGCGTTCCAGCAGCGTCTGGTCGACGCTGGCGAGCTTCACTTTCCAGTCATCGCCAAAGGCGTTGTACGGGGGCAGAGGCTTGTCGTTGGCCAACTTGGCCCGCTCGTTGCGCAGCTCCCACAGCCGCTCGGGCACATACAGCCGGAGCATCTCCTGGCGCTGGCCCAGGCGACGAACATCCGGCTTGTACGTCCCCTTCACATCCATCAAAAGATCCAGCAGCACGAAGAGCTCGCCCGCGGTGAGCTGGTCGCCCCGCTCCTCGGCCTTGCGGGCGGCTTCCTGGCTGGCGCCAACAACATCCTTGAGCCGCAAATCCGCCACCACCGCCGGCTTGTCCAGCGAGAGTTCGTGCCACTCGATCAGCGAGCGCAGCGACTTGGACAAGGTGAGGTCGGTGCGGGGTTCGGCCAGCGCCTTGTCGAGTTCCTTCTTGACCTCGGCGATGCGATCCTCGCGCAACCGTTCCCGGGCGGCATAGTGATCATGCAGCGCCGCAGCCTCCTGATGCAGCAGCGAGCCCGGTGCGCCCGCTATCTGACGCAGCGCCTCGTCCAGCCCAACGTTGTCGCCCGCCTTGGCCAAGGGCCAAAGTTGGACCAACTCAGCCCGGGGGCTCGCAGCCCCAACCGCCAGCGCCGGTGCCTCCCCCTGATAGCCAAGGGCCACGGACCCGACCCCGGCGAGCACAGAAAGCACCAGCGCCCCAGAGAGGCGCCCGCGAAGAAAACGTCGAGAAGACATCAAGAGTGCTCCACGCGCCAACATTCGCCGGCGCACAAGGTGTCAAGGCGCTATTCCCGCCAGGAATCGTCCGGAAGCGGCTACTCCATCAGAGACGTCCGCCCTGCGGACTCCCGTCACCATGATATAGGACGCTCGCACTCGTTCCAGGGTTCGCATCCGTTCCAGCGCCCGTCTCTCCCCCGCCCAATCGTCCACCCTTTACTTCCCAAACGAGTCCGGAGTGCCGCGTGACTCCTGTTTGGTCTTCGGTTGGGACATGATCCGCCAGAGCACGGCGCCGCCTGTCGCCAGGGCCACCGCCAGCACCGCGAAGAGCACGACATCGTCCTGCACCCGGGCCGGCAGCATCCCCTGGTTGACAGCCAACCACGCAAAGAGCCCGAACGCCGGCCCAGCCATGTACCCCACGCCAATCAGCGCCTCGTGCGTCCCGCCCGCGTCGACATCGGCCTGGCCGACCTCCATCGCGTAGTAGATCGCTCCAGAGTAAATGATGGACATCCCCACGCCGAAAAACGCCAGCCCGGTGATCAGGGCACCCAGCCCCAGCGAAGGTGGGAGCTTAGTGGCGCTGATCGCGACGCTAAACCCTCCGACGAGTACCGCCCCGCCCACGATCGGCACAAACCAGCGCCCGTGCCACCCCTGCCAGCGCTGCATCACGATGAACCCGCAGACGCGCGGGAGGAGCCACGCGATGGCGATCAGAGCCTGCGAACCCTCGGCAACTCCCAGGTCTTTCGCCGCCCTGGGCAGAAATGGCCCCAGCGAGCTGCACACGACGTACGACATCGGCAGCAGCAATCGGAACGTGACCAACAGCTTGGCGTAGACGGGCGGGTGGGGCTCGTGAGACCCCTCGGCATGGGCAGCGGGCTGGGGAGAGAACCAGGCGAGCAGCCCGCCCGCGATTAGATGCCCGAACCCCACGCACACCAGCACCAAAGTCGCGTGCTTGTAGACCAGCGGCGCGACCAGGAACGATGCGAAAATGCCCGACGACGACCAGACGATGTTCCAGGTTCCGATGGTCCGCCGGAGATTGGTCGCGCTCCGCCCGCCGCTGATGTAGCTCTCGACGATCGGCCAGAGCATCCCGGTGACGGGGGTGTAGAGAAGCACGATGGTCCAGATGGGCCAGGCGTTGGGGTTGGCCTTGTCGGTGTCGAGTCGCTGGGCGAGCATGGGGACGGCGCACAGCAGCGCCAGGATGCCCATGAAGACCCCAAGCACGCCGCGCTGGGAGAGGCCCGGAAACAAAGCGCGGAGCAGGGCCGGAAATCTGGATGCGAAGATCGCACCGACGATGTACATGACCCCCAGCAGCACGCCCAACAGGGCGTTCATGGTGTCGGAGAAGTGGTACCCCTGCTTGGTGAGAAAGAACAGCCCAGAGCTGGTGACCGTCATTCCCCCGACACTGTTGAGAAACGTGAAGACAAAGGCCGCCCACAAAGGCGTAGGGGTGTCGGCTGGGAGCCGGAGGGGTGCGCCGCGGGGTGTGCCCGCATCAGGAGGAGAGGTGTGCGTCGTCATCGTGGGGGCGAGTTCGTGGTTTCGGCGGGTTTGCCCGGAGGCGGAATCGATCGTAGCATCGGGCGTCTTGTGCTCGTAGCTCAACTGGATAGAGCGTCGGCCTCCGAAGCCGAAGGTTGCAGGTTCGACTCCCGCCGAGCATATTTTGGGTGCCAGTTTCTTGGCAGGGTCGGTGCTTGACGCCCGCTCGCAAAGCGTCCTAGCCACGCGCCAGTTCGCACCCTATCCCAAACTCCTTGCAGATCGGGTGATCCGCGCACCCCGCCATCCGCGCCTTGCAGGCCCTGCGGCCATGAAAGATCAGCATGTGCGACAGATCGCACCACTGCGCCTGTGGAAAGAGCGCCATCAGGCGTTGCTCAGTTTTGGCCACCGGCGTCCCCGGCGTCACCAGCCCCAGCCGCGTGCTCAGTCGCTCGACGTGCGTGTCGACCACGAACCCCACATTGGTCCTGAAGGCGTTGCCCAGCACCACGTTGGCGGTCTTGCGGGCCACCCCGCGCAACGTGAGCAGTTCCTCCATCGTGCGCGGGACCTCGCCCCCAAAATGCTCCACCAGTGTCGTCATCGCCGCGTGGATCGCCTTGGCCTTGTTGCGAAACAGCCCGATAGTTTTGATGTAAGGTTCGATCTCTTCCGGGGTCGAGGCGGCAAACGCCGCCGGGCTCTGAAACCTCGCAAACAGCCCCGGCGTCGCCTTGTTCACGCTCACGTCCGTCGCCTGCGCCGACAAAATCGTCGCGATCAGCAGCTCGTGGGGCGAGCGATACTCCAGCTCGCAGTGCGCGTCGGGATAGTGAACCCGCAACGCCCCCGCAAGCCGCGCGGCTCGTTCGCTCTCCTTCGACCCCGCCTTCGCGATCGGCTGCTTCCCCGTGCGTCTGGCTTTCGGTTTGGGCGTTGGCTTGCTCACCCGGGCTTTCCTTCTGGTTTGGGCGCAAATGCCGCCCAGCGCAGGCACTCCACAACCCCGAGCAGCGCGAACAAGGCCGCCCCCGAGATCGCCCGGCTCGCGAGCGGATGATCCATGTCAAATGCGGCTTTCGCGCTGGCCGCCCGCTCCAGTTTCCCGGCGCGGGCCGCCTCCCAGAACACGTCCAGATTGATGTTCATCCGGGGTGTGAGCACCACCAGCCACCACCCCAGGCACGCCGCCGCCAGCAGCGTCCACACCACCC
>JAKFUN010000106.1 GCA_021732675.1 Phycisphaerales bacterium | reverse complement strand
GTACGGGGGGATTGGGAGGGGCAACGCACCCGCCCAGGATGAACCCATAGGGCGAACCCCCAGAGCCACGCGAGTAAAGATCAGATTGCGTCGCGATGGAAAGGCTCGGGCGGTCGCGGATGTGATATTGTGAAGTGCCGCGCTGAGTGCGTTTGCCTCAGCGATCAGACCTTTCGCGAACCAGGAGCCAAGCCATGCGAGCGCCGAGCAACAACCCGTTGTCCAACTTCGTGAGGAAGCAGGGCGAGAAGGCGGTGCAGGAAATGGCCAAGCGCGCCCCCAGCATGGCCCAGGTGAAGGAATCCGCAGTGAAGGGCGCGATGCAAGCAGTCGCCAAGGCCTCTCAGGCCAAACAGCAGATCACCCAAGGCGCGACGCAGGTCAAGGCTAAGGTCGCAGAGGTAAAGCAGCAGGCGGTGAAGGCCGCGACCGCGCAGGTCGCCAAGCTGCCGGACGTTAAGAAGGCGGCCATCAAGTCCGCGACCGAGACCATGGCCAAGCACGGCCCCAAGATGATCGAGACCACCAACTCCTTCAAGAACGGCGCGCGAGGCGGGGACCCCATGAAGGGCACGACCAATCGGATCGCCCACGAAGCGGGCGGCCTGGCGCGCGACCTCGCGGCCGACAAGCCCAAGAAGGAATTCGAAAAGAAGGGCAAGGCGGCCATCGGTCAAGCCGCGAACGCGGCTCAGAACAAGCTCGCCAAACCCGCCAACCCGGCACAGAAGACCCTGAATCAAGTTGCGATCCGGTCGGCCAACCAGGTGCTCAAGCCGGGAATGCTGACCAAGCCGCTGATGGGCGGGGGCATCAAGACAAACAAGCCCATGTCGGTGCCGAAAGTAGGCGCAAAGCCGGCGATGAAGCCCAACTTTAGTGGGCTTGGCAAGTCGAGCATCGACCCGTCGAAGGAGTGATACGCCTCGCCCTTCCTTGGCCCGCTTCGCTTTGTGTTGAGGTGCAGCCGCGTATCTACGAGCCCGAAGCGCGAGGGAGGGTCACCCTGGTGACACCTCGCGAACGTAGCACCCGCTTGCGCTCTGGGCTGGCATCGTGCTGCCCGACTTTGCCATTTGGTGATTTGGCACTCTAGAACCTCTCACAGCATGAACTTCCCCATCGTGTGGCACAGGCGTCCCGCCTGTGACCTTCCTGTGCTTCGGCTCAGTCTGTGAGCGGTTCTTGCCAACTTGGCCAGCGGGTCCCCTACTCCGGCCTCATCAGCGGAAACAGCACCACATCGCGAATCGTCCGTTGATTCGTGAGGATCATCACCAGGCGATCGATGCCCAGGCCCATGCCGCCGGCGGGGGGCATGCCCACCTTCAGGCAGCGCAGGAAGTCGTGGTCCATGGTGCGGAAGGTGTTTTCCTCGGCGTTCTTTTCCGCGTCCAGACCGGTGAGCTGCTCCTTGAACTTGGCCTCTTGAATGTCGGGGTCATTCAGCTCGGTGTAGTGCGGGGCGATTTCCATGCCCGCGATGAAGAGATCGGCGCGATCGGCCAGGGCCGGGTTGTCACGCTGGGGGCGGGTAAGGGGCGAGATGGCGCTGGGGTAGTCTGTGATGAACGTGGGCCGCGCGTGGTCGAGTTGGGCCTCGCCCCCGTGCTGCTTGTCTTCGAAGAGTTCGTTGACGACGAGCCACGGGTCCATCTTGTCGACGGCCGCCGCGTGCTTGGGGATTCGCTCCTTCAGCAACGCCCGGGCCCGCGCCGTGTCGGTCATCTCAAAGCCATAGGCCTTGGCAAAGAGCTGGCCATAGCTGATGCGCTCGAAGGGCTTGGTGTAGTTGATGGCGTGCTCGCCGAAGGGGAGGATGACGTCTCCGGCGCCGGTGGGGAGCGTGCCGGCCGCCACCAGCGAGGCATGGACGTGCATCGCGGCATCGCGAATCAGGCTCTCGGTCATCTCCATCACGGTCTCGACGTCACCAAAGGCGTGGTACGCCTCCAGCATGGTGAACTCTGGGTTGTGCTGCTTGTCGAGGCCTTCGTTGCGGAAGTTGCGATTGACCTCGAAGACCTTGGGCATGCCGCCGACGAGAAGGCGCTTGAGGTACAGCTCCGGGGCGATGCGCATGAACAGGCTGATATCCAGCGCGTTCATGTGCGTGACGAAAGGCCGGGCCGCCGCCCCGCCAGCAAGGGTTTGCAGCATGGGCGTTTCGACTTCAAGATACCCGCGGCTCTCCATAAACCGCCGCACGCCGCTCACGATGCGCGAGCGCAGCTCAAAGACGCTCAGGGTTTCAGGGTTCGCCCACAGGTCCACATAGCGCTGGCGATAGCGCAGCTCGATGTCGGAGAGGCCGTCGTGCTTGGCGGGGGGCGGGGTCAGGCTCTTGGTGCCCGGGCGCACGGCGTTCGCCCACAAGGTGACCTCGCCCGTCTTGGTCTTCATGAGCCGCCCGGCGACCACGACGATGTCGCCCAAGTCAGTGAGCTTGGCGGCCTTGAAGTCGTTCTCGGGCACATCGCGGGCGCTAATGGCCACCTGCAGATCGCCACTGGCGTCCCGCAGCGTCGCCCAGATCAGCTTGCCATTGTCGCGCAGCAGCATCACCCGCCCCGCGACGGTGGCACCGGGGCGCTGGTCCTGAAAGCCCGGAGCTTTGCCATTGGCCTGATGGTCCGCGTCAGCCGCGGGGTCGTACTTGGCCTTCGCCTCACGCAGTGCCGTCAGACCCCGCTCCGCTGATCCATAGGGCTCAAACCCCAGGGCTCGCAACCCTTCGCGATTCTGGCGGCGTTGTTCCTGAAGCTTGTGCAGGCCCTCGGGGCTTTCAGAGTTGCTCGAACCAGAGTTGCTCGAACCAGAGTTGCTCGAACCGTTGATGTCCTCAGTCGTCATGTCGCGCCAGGCTCCCGCGGCCCCGCAACACCCCGAGCGCCGGGGGCCGCGCAGGCCAGAGCCAAGCGTATGAGCAACCCGGCATCAGAGCCCGCGGCGGGCGAACGGGCAGGGCCGCCGACTCATCCCGTCGCCAACCCCCGCATCGTGAGCTTCGTCAGCGTGCCCGACTCACACAGGGGCTTGTTGGGGATCAGCGGGTCGTCGACCAGGCTTTTCAGCGACACGCCTTCAAAGAGCTGGATCAGCGTGGCCGCGGCTTGATCCATGGTCCGGTGCAGCGGGCACAGGCTCGGGCCGTGGCTCGCCAAGCCCAGCGGGCAGGTTTCGATGCGCTGCAGGTTCCCAACCGAGTGGATGATCTCCAGCAGCTTGATCTCTTGCGACGGGCGGGCGAGCTTGTATCCCCCTCGCACCCCGCGCCGCCCGGTCACCAGTTGCGCCGACGCCAACTGCTGCAGAACCTTCGCGAGGTAGTTGCTGGGGACCTTCGTAATGGCGGCCAACGTCGCCGTCGGGACGAGTGCATCCGGGGACATCGCCATAGCCGCCATCACGCGGAGTGCATATTCGGTAGTGGCTGAGAACATCCGTCGAATCTCCGAAAATCCGGGTCAGGGCCCGGGTGGCAGCCCACTGATGGTTCGCCGCGGGCGGCTACCGAGCAGATCGCCCGCATGGTTGCCGCTTGATCGTACCAGACAAAGTGCGGATTGCGTCATCTTTTTAAATATTTGAACAAACTCCAATGGTCGAACTCAGGTGGCTTCACGGAAACCGAGCAGTCTCAGAGAGTTAAGCACCACCAGCACCGTTCCGCCTTCGTGGGCCAAGACCCCCACAGATAGGGGGGTGCGATACCCAAACAAAGATGACACGAGGATCCACAGGCTCATCAGCAGGATAACCCCCAAAGCAAACGAGACGTTCGCGGCGATCGTCCAGCGGGCCCGCCGCGCCAGTCGAATCGCCCACGGAAACGCCCCGAGATTGTCCGATAAGAGTATGGCATCCGCGTTTTCCAGCGCCGCGGCCGTCCCGATGGTGCCGATGGCCAAGGCCACGTCGGCTGCGGCGAGCGCCGGGGCGTCGTTCACCCCGTCGCCGATGAACGCCACCCCGCCCTTGGTAGCGAGCTTCATTTCCCCGACGATCCGGAGCTTGTCGTCCGGGAGGAGTTCGGCGTCGACCTGGTCCAGGCCCAGGCCATCGCCAATCCGCTGCGCGGTCAGGGCGTTGTCCCCGGTGAGCATCCGCACCGGCTTGACGCCCAGCGCGTGCAGCTCTTCCACCAGTTCGGTGGCCCCGGGCCGGACCGAGTCGGCCATGATGAGCACCGCGGCTTCGCCCGAAGAATCGTCCGAGGTGTCCGGCGTTTCGGCACCGGCGGCGGCCCTCGCGATCACCACCCCGACGTGTCCGCGGCTCTGGATCTTCCCCAGCACTTCCTTCACGCGATTGCGGAAACAGACCGGAATCACCGGCTCCGTAAACGCAAAGCTGCCCAGACGCACCGATGCCCCCGCAAACTCCCCCTGGATCCCCCGCGCGACCACGTGGTTGAGTTTTTCGATGCTCGCCGGAGTGACCCCTCGGTTGGCCGCGGCTTCGCGAACCGCCACCGCGATGGGGTGCGTGCTGTCCGCCTCCAAACCCGCGGCGATCGCCAGCAGCTCTTTCCCGTCCGACCACGCCACCGGGTGTACCTCGTACAACGTCGGCCGCCCGTGGGTGAGCGTGCCGGTTTTGTCGAAGCACACCGAGCGAACCCGGGCCAGGCGGTCGATGGTCTGGCCACCCTTAAAGAGCACCCCGCCCCGGGCAGCCCGCGCGATGCCGGCGAGCGTGGCGGTGGGGGTGGCGATGACCAGCGCGCAGGGCGAAGCGACGATGAGCAGTGTGATGGCGGTGTACAGCGCGTCGGTGAAGTCTCGCCCCAGGCCCAACCACCACACCAGGCACACGACGATGCTCCCCACCATCACGCTGATCGCGTAGGGCTCGTTCACACGATCAATAAACCGCTGCACCGGCTCGCGCTGCTCGCGGGCCTTAGTCACCAGATCCATGATGCGTTGCAGGCTGGATTCGCTCACCGGCCGCAGCACGCTCGCCTCCACTGGGTCGTCGGTGTTGATGGTGCCGGCGAAGAGCTCGTCGCCCGGTTTGACATGCCGCGGCATCGACTCGCCGGTGATCGCCGATTGATCGATCGACGTCTCGCCCACCAGCAGCTTGGCGTCGGCAGGCACGCGCTCGCCCGGGCGGATCTTGACGCGGTCACCGGGCACCAGCGTGGAGGCACTGGTCTCGAGCCATGCCCCATCGCGAAAGACCATCGCCTCGGTGGGCATGAGCTTGTGCAGCGAGCTGATCTCGCGGGTGGTGCGCTGCATCGCGAGATCTTCGAGGGCGCCCGAAAGGGTGAACAAGAAAAGCAGCAGCGCGCCTTCTTCGGGGTGGTGGATGTACGCTGCCAAGCCCGCCGCTACCACCATCAGCACGTCGATGTCGAAGCTCTTGCTGGCGAGCGCGTCGAACGCGGCCTTGCCGCCGTACACCATTCCCACGCCCAGGCTGATCCACACGCAGATGGCGCCGGGCCAGTGCAAGGCCGGCCCGCTGTATGACAACGCGACGCCCAGGGCCAGCAGCACGCCCGCGAGAATCGCGCCGTACAGGGCACGCCGGGGGGTGAAGATGCCCGCGCTGGTCGCCGCCAGCGGCAACGGATCACACTTTGCCCCTGGCGCACAGGTTGTCACGCGTCGCTTCCTTCCGGCCGGGCCGCTCGCAACTGCTCCAGAACCGGGTGGCGTTCTTGCTTCTTCACTCGCAATCGCTCGATCACCAATGAAGGCACCATCGCGGAGAGCTTGCCCAGGTCATCGCTCATCGCCGCGATTTGCTTGATCAGGCTCGACGAGGTGTACGCGAAGCTCTGCCCGGCCACCACGAAGGCCGTCTCGAGCCCCGCGACTTCACGATTGGTGACGGCCTGCTGCACTTCGTATTGCAAATCGCTGAGATTGCGAACCCCGCGCAGCAGCACATTGGCGTGAACGCTGCGGGCAAAGTCAACCGTGAGCCCGGCGAAGGGGCGCACCGTGACCGGGGCGCCGGGAGTGGTGCGAACCATCTCCTCGATGAGCAACTTGGCCATGTCGACCCGCTCGTCGAAGGTAAAGAGCGGGTCCTTGCCCGGGTTGCGCCCCACCGCGACGATCAGCTCATCAAAGAGCGTGCGCCCCCGGGCGATGACGTCGAGATGGCCCAGCGTGATGGGATCAAACGAGCCGGGATAAATCGCCAAGTGGTGCGACATGCGACGGATGGTATGGAAGCGGGGCGGGTCGACTCCGGGGTTGTCACGCAATCCATACGAAGTAGCAAGGCACGGCGACTGCGGCCTGAGCGCCACCATTGCCCCCCCGTGCGGGCGGCCCGGCCTACCACCCCGGGTGGGCAAGCTCGCACGTGTCGCGTTCGCCTGATCACAGAACCTCAACCACGCCCGGCTCATGCGGAATCGGCGCCACATAATCCAACTCGCGGCTCTTGGGAAGGGCCATCAGCTTGTTCCAGTCGATCTGGTCAGTGTTGATGAATGCCCCAGGCAGGGCTTTGTCCCACTTGTCGCGGAACTTGGACCAAGCCGCGAGCACAAGCTGGCGGCGGCGGTCATTGGCCTCTTCGCTCCTGGCACCCTTCTGAATCTCGGCCTTGATGTGCCCCTGGCCATAATGCTTGAGCCAGGCACCCTTGGCGCAGACCATGCGAAACCCGGCGCGCCGGACTCGCAGGCCATAATCAGGGTCGCCGAAGTAGCCGAAGAATCGCCGGTCCATCACCCCGATGGCGTCGATCACGCTGCGTTTGATGAGCACCGCGTCGCCGGAGAGAATGGTGTCGTCGGTGTGCTCCAGGCCCCGAGTTCGCGAGAGAAAATCCGAGAAGGCGAGGATGTCGTCGGGCCCGCGATCTTCGAAGGGGGGCTTGACCTCGTGCTGGGGGAAGCTGTCGACGATCTCGGCGGTGCCGCGCACGATGCCGATGCGGGCGTCGATGGCCGCGACTGCAAGCACGGTGCGCAGCCAGGCGGGGGTGACGTACATGTCGTTGGAAATGAAGAAGACGGAATCGCCCTTGGCCCGCGAGAGCCCGTACGCGAAGACGCCGGTGTAGTGCTGCCACTGCTTGAAGCGTGCGACATGCACCGGGCACTGGCTGCTGGCCCGAAAGTGCGTGAACATCTCGCTGATCCCCTCGCGCGGGTCGGACTGGTCGTCGAGCAGGATGTATTCAACGTGAGGCAACAGCCCCAGCAGGTGGACCGCCGAGTTGAGCGAGATCAAGCACTCGGTGGTCACGTCGCGCAGGCTGCGGGCAGGAATGATGAAGCTCAGCATGGACCAATCTTACTTCGGCTGGCCATGCACGCCCGAGATGAGCCAGGCGAATCCCGAGATCGAAGTGGCGACCGGGCTTGAAGCGGAAGCGATGCACCACAGAGTCACAGAGGCACAGAGAAGACAAAACTAGGGAAAGAAAACCTGAAGTAGAGAGGAGGAAGCGAGCGGGAAAGGGGGGAAGCAGCCAGAAAGCGGTCAACGGCTGACCCAGCAGGCAGAAGCGGAAAAAGACGGGGAACTGAGCATGCCAGAGTCGCCGCGTGGGCCGCGATCGGAGCCTGGCAGACTAAACCGCCGCAGCACGCCGCCACTTGACCACTTGGCCACTTGGCCACCTCCGCTATGCCTCTTCGACCGCCGCCGATTTCCAGCCCTTCTGAGTCCGCTGGCCGGGGTGCAGGCGTTTCCACAGCTTTTCCAGCAGGGGTTGCAGGCCCTGGCGAGAGGCCGCGGAGATGACCAGCACGTCCGTCGTCTTGAGTTCCAGTTCGCGGCAGACCGCCTTGGCCGCCTTGGCAATCGCCTTTTCATCCCCGATCAGGTCCGCCTTGTTCAGCACCACCAGCTCCGGCTTTTCCGCCAGGGCTTCGGAGTAGCGGGCCAGCTCCTCGCGGATCACCCGATAGTTGTCGGCGGGGTTGGAGCCGTCCTCGGGTTGCAGGTCAAGCAGGTGGACGATTTGCTTGGTGCGTTCGATGTGGCGCAGAAAGTCGTGGCCCAGCCCGGCCCCTTCCGCGGCTCCTTCGATCAGCCCGGGAATGTCCGCGAAGATCAGCCGCCGCGTCGCGTCCACCTCGGCCACGCCCAGCTGGGGCGAGAGCGTGGTGAACGGATAGTTGGCGATCTTCGGCGTCGCCTTGGTGAGGGCGGCCAGCAGGGTGGACTTCCCCGCGTTGGGCTTGCCCACGATGCCCACCTCGGCGATGAGCTTCAGTTCCAGCCGGATCGTGAACTCTTCACCGGGCAGCCCGTCCTCGGCGTCTTTGGGGGCCTGGTTGTCGGGGCGCTTGTAGTGCTCGTTGCCCCACCCCCCACGCCCACCCTTGGCGATGATGACCCGATCGCCGGGCTGAAGGTCGTGCACCAGTTCGCCCGTAGCCTGGTTGTAGAGCAGCGTGCCGGGCGGCAAGCGGATGATGAGATCTTCGCCAGCCGCCCCGGAGCACTGCTTGCGCCCGCCGGATTCGCCGTGCTGAGCCGCCCACAGGGCCTGATGGCGAAAGTCGTACAGGGTGCTCAGACCCTCCTCGGCCTGAATGACCACCGAGCCCCCGTCGCCACCATTGCCGCCATTGGGCCCGCCTTTGGCTTCGAACTTCTCGCGGCGGAAGGAAACACAGCCATTCCCGCCGTTGCCGGCGCGGAGCTTGATAATTGCTTGATCGACGAACATGGGCAGATGGTAGGGGGGTGGGCCCGCACGCCCGGAAAGCGCGACGCGAATCCCGAGTCCGGGCCGCCGAGGTCACCCGCACAGGCACAGAGACACAGGAAAGACAGGTCCGCACAAGAAACATGGAACGAACGCGAGGCAGCTCACACTGAACACAGAGGCCCATGGTCAGCATGCGGGAAGTTGACCAGGGCCCACTCCCGGCCGCCCCTGCCAAGTTCGTTGCCTCGATGCACCACATCGGCCGCCAATCGGGTTCGCGGCCGCCGTTTCCCCCTCGCGTTGATCCTCTCTCTCTTTGTTCCTGGTTGCAGTTCTCTCTTCCCCGCTTTTCCTTTCCCCGTTTGTCATTGTGCCTATGGGCCTCTGTGGTGAGCCGCCCTACTCCGGCACGCCAATATCCTCGTCCCATAGCCTCGCGTGATCGCGGATGAACGTCCGCATCAGCTCCACGCATCGTGCATCGTGCAGCACGTGCACGCTGGCCCCGCTTTGCGCAAGCCAATCCTCGCGCCCCATGAAGGTCTCATGTTCGCCGATCACCACCCGCGGGATCCGGTGCAGCACCGCGGTGCCACTGCACATGGCACAGGGCGAGAGGGTGCTGGCGAGCGTGAGCGTGTGCCAGTCCCGCCGCCGCCCGGCGTTGCGGATGCACACGGTCTCGGCGTGGGCGGTGGGGTCGCCAGTCTGCACCCGCAGGTTGTGCCCCAGCGCCACCACCACCCCTTTGGGGTCCACCAGCGCCGAACCGATAGGGATGCCCCCTTCCCGGCGGCTCTTGCGGGCTTGCTCCAGCGCGGCTTCCAGGGCCATCAGGTAAATCGGGTCGGTGGTGGGAGGGGTGTGGGTCATGATGACAAGTATCGCATCAACAGCGGGCCGGCGTTGCGTGGTATTCTCTGCCCATGGGCATGCCGCGCGCCGATTACCCCAACGTCGTTCTCTTCGACCACCCGCTGATCCAGCACAAGCTGTCGCACCTGCGTGACAAGACCGTCAGCCATCGCCCCTTTCGCGCTCTGCTCTACCAGATCGCGGGGCTCATGGTCTTCGAGGTCACCCGCAGCCTCCCCACCCGCCAGGTCGACGTCGAAACCCCGATGGAAACCACCCGCTGCACCCGCCTGGCGGCCAAGGTCACCATCGTTCCGGTGCTGCGCTCCGGTCTGGGCATGGCCGAGGGTGTCCTCGAGATGATGCCCGAAGCCCGCGTTGGGCACCTGGGCATGGCCCGCGACGAAGCGACCCTGCGCCCCACCATCTACCTCCGCCGCCTCCCCAAAGACCTTGAAGCTGGCCCGGTCATTCTCGTCGATCCGATGCTGGCCACCGGGGGCTCCGCGGCGGCCGCGGTCCACATCCTGCGCGAATCCGGAGCCGCCGATCTCCGCATGATCTGCCTCGTCGCCGTCCCCGAGGGGATCGAACGCATGCGCCGCGATCATCCGGACGTGACGATCTACACCGCCGCCATCGACCGCGCCCTGGACCCGCGCGGGTTCATCGTCCCGGGCCTGGGCGACGCCGGCGATCGCATGTACGGCACCGACTGACGCCCCTGCGCTACTTCCCGACGACCACCAGCCCGCGCCGGATCACCACCCGGTCTTGCACCGGCCCGCTCGGCCCGGGGTCGATCGAGATTTCCAATTGCTCCGCCCCGGCGTTGAGCTCGACACTGAAACTCACCACCGGGTTCTCCGCGTTCAGCTTCACCCGCGTCGGTGTGCCCCCTGGAACCCCGATCAGAAG
>JAKFUN010000039.1 GCA_021732675.1 Phycisphaerales bacterium | reverse complement strand
TGTGATATGTGCGTGCCACTCGGAAAGCTCCCTATCCCCCCAACCAGACAAATGCACGGTACATTGGGGAAGTTCGAAGGCAAGGGCAAACTGCCCAAGATCGTCAAAACCGGATGCTTCAGCATCGACTTTGCGAGAGCCTTGCTTTGGGATGGGGCTTTGTTCGGACGGAACCCGCCATCATGATCTCGGACGAACCCGCACAAACATCGAATCTCCCCCCGACCTGCCGGATTGAGCTCAAGGTGGTCCCGGGGAGCCGCGCGAGCAAGGTGGTCGGGCCACTGGGCGATCGCCTCAAGATCAAGGTGGCGGCCGCCCCGGAAGATGGCAAGGCCAACCGGGCGGTCTGCGAGCTGTTAGCCGAAACTCTGGGCGTGAGTGCCCGGGCCGTCAGCATCATCGCCGGGGCGACCAGCCCCGAGAAGACGGCACGGGTGGAGGGCGTCAGCGCGGCCCAGGCGCATGAAAGACTGGGGCTGGCGACATAGCGCCGCGTGCCCCTAGACACCCGCCCTTACACTGCGCCGATGGCCAAGCGCGCCCCATCTGACGACGCACCCGCTCCCAAGCCCAAGTCGGGCGGGCTGGACGCCAGCGCGCGGGTCGCCCTGCTGCAGGGCAAGGACTCGTTCCTTCGCTCGCTCTACACCTCAAACCTGCGGAAGGCCTTGGAGAAGGTTCACGACAGCGTCGACACGGTGGTCTTTGACGGCGCCAGCGCCAGCGCCGCCGACGTGCTGGACGAGTGCCGCAGCTTCGGGCTGATCGCCGGCTACAAGCTCGTCGTGGTGGACAACGCCGACCAGATCGTAAAGGAAGCCAATCGCCCGCTGTTTGAGCGTTACTGCGAGTCGGTTTCCGGGAGCGAGGCTCCCGGGGCGACGCTGCTGCTTCGAGCCGGAAACTGGCACGCGGGGAACCTCGACAAGCTCATCGCCGCCGTCGGGGCGATCGTCAAATGCGACGAGCCGAGCGAGCACGACGCGATCAACTGGGTGTCCAAGCGGGCGATCAAGGAGTATCAGGCTTCGATCGCGCCACCGGCGGCGGAGCTGCTGGTGGGGCGCGTGGGTTGTAGCCTGGGAAGGCTGGACAGTGAGCTCTCCAAGCTGGTGGCCGCGTCCGGCGGCGCGGAGATCACGCGAGCGTTGGTGATCGAGTTCGTGGGGGCCTCGCGCGAGGAAGCGGCGTGGGGGATTCAATCGACCCTTTTGGGCGCGACCGGGCCGAGCGAGGCATTGGGGCACCTGCGCTACCTGATCGACGTATCGCGCCAGCCGTCCCAGGTGATTGCCTATGCGTTCACGGATCTGGCGCGGAAGCTGCACGCGATGAGCCGCACGCTGCAGCAGGGTGGCTCGCCTCAGTCGCTGTTTAAGCCCCTGAAGCTCTGGCCCCAAAGCGCCGAGCCGATCGTGGCCGCGGCCCGTCGCCGTTCCCCCGACCGGGCCCTCCAGCTCTTCCGGGCCGCGGTCGAGGCCGACATCCGCTCCAAAAGCGGGCTGGGCGAGCAAGACCGCTCCCTCGAGATGCTGGTGGTGCAGCTCACGACACCCGACCCGACTTCAAAGAAGTAAGCCCCGGCTGACCGATACACCCGAGTGCCGACGTGGAACGACGGCGAATTTCGCAGGAGGCGACTGGTGTCCGCACAGCCCAAACCAACCAACCGCTCTCGCCCCGGCGCGTTGCTTTTGCCGGCGATGGTGGTGGCCGCCGCCACCTTGACGGGGTGCGAGTCGGGCAACGGTGGCGCTGGAAACTCGGCGCCCAACACCGGGCTCTCGAACCTGGGCGGGACAGCGCCGGCCTCCGACCTGCGACTGCTTTCCACGATCGACCCCAATCAGCCCCTGACCGACAGCGTCAAGCAGGAGCTCGCCGCCCAGGCCGCCCTCGACTTGCAATCGGTGCTCGACGGGCTGGACCCTTCCGCGCCGCCTTCTCGCCCGAACGCCTCGCAGACCCCTGCCGAACGAGCCCCCACCCGGTCGCAACCCTCCACCAAGCTCGCTCCGAGCGCAGGGCTGGGAGCACTGGAGCCAAGCAACACCACCTCGGCCTTGGCGGACGCCCCGGCGTTGCCCGAAACACCTCGCGAGGCACCTCTTCCCGCCCCGGCCCCCAAGGCCCTGGAGGCCGCCGATAGCGCCTGGAGCAGCGCCGCCCCCACCCAAACCGACCCGCTGCTGGAGCTGGCCACCAACATGGCCGGGCTCCTAAAGAATCCCAGCCCGGACGGCTCGCCGCGGGTTGCCGACGCCGTGGCACTCGCAGCCATCGAGGCCATGCACCCCGGCTCGGTTGCCGAACTCGAGTCGGCCTCGTCTGGCCTAGGCCAACGCCTGGCTCCGGACGACCGGGCGGCCCTGCTGGCTGCTCGCCAGCGCATCCTTTCCAAGCCCGATCAGGCCAACGCCCAACTGGTCGCGGCCCTCAGCAAGCTCACGCCATCGCCGGGCGTCAAGATTTCGCGATCCGCACTCTGTACCCGGGTGCAGGGGTTCGGTCGCTACGACGCCGTGGCCAACTCGACCTTTGTGGCGGGCAAGCCGATCCGGTTGATCGTGTACACCGAGCTCGACCAGTTCGCCAGCCGCCCGGCCCGAGAGGGAGACCCCGCCCAGGCGAACGTGCCCTTGGGGGAGCAAAAATCCGTCGAGCTCTCGCAGACTCTGACGCTGTACCACGACGGCAGCGGGTTGCAGGCCTGGCATCGCCCCGCGCAGCGAGTAGTTGAAACCACGCAGCGATCCCGCCGCGATTTCTACCTCATCCATCAGATCGAACTTCCCGCCACCCTCACGGTGGGGCGATATTCGCTGAAGGTCGTGGTGACGGACCAGACGACGGGGGCGGTCGACGAGGTGAACCTGCCCATCACCATCACGGGCGACGCCAGCGCTTTGCCGAAGTAAGGTGCGGCCCGCCAGACTAGGGCGAGGAGCGTGCCACCCAACTGACGCAGACAGGGATTGCCGGGCAAGCCCCGCCCGCGGGCCGCGCCGGCGTAAACTCGCCATTCCATGCGAGGTCTTCCCTTCACGCTGTGGCGGTTCATCGCGCTCGACCTTGTGCGGCTGGTAATCGTCACGGCCAGCGTGCTGGTCACCGTCATCGCGTTCGCCGGGGCCATCAAGCCCCTCTCCGACGGCACGCTCCAGGCCGTGGACGCCGCCAAGTACATTCTCTTCGCCATTCCCCCCATGCTCGCCTACGCCCTCCCCTTCGCGGGAGGGTTCGCGGCCACGCTGGTGTATCACCGCATCGGGACCGATCTCGAAGCGATCGCCGCCTACGCGGGGGGAATCTCGCACCGGGCCCTGCTCACCCCCGCCCTTTGCGTCGCCCTCGCTTGCTCCACCGGGCTGGTCGCCCTAAACGAAGAGATCATCCCCGCGTTTCTGCGGCAAATGCAGACCATGGTCACTGTCGACGTGGGGCGACTGCTCACCAACAGCGTCGCCCGGGGCCAGTCGCTCGTGCTCAACGACGGCAAACTCATGATCATCGCCGACTCCGCCCGCCAGATCACCCCCGAGCGCGGTTCGGGGGTCATTGGCCAGGTCTACATGACGCAGTTCGCGGCGGTGGAACTCGTCGCTGGCGTGCCCAACCAGGAAGTCACGGCCCAACGCGCCAAGATGTGGATCCTGCCCGCCTCGGAATCACTGGGCGATGATCGCCCCCATTCGGCGGTCTACCTCAGACTGGAAGATGTCGTCGCCGCCCAGAAGGGCAAGGGCGTGGCGGTCTCGCGAGATCACATCGACCTCGCCTTCCCCGGCCCCGACATTTTTAAGGACAACGTCAAGTTCCTCTCGTGGCGCGAGATCATCGCCCTGAAGGCACACCCCGAACGCATGAACTGGGTCGACCGCCGCCGTGTCGACCTCGCCAATGTGCTCGCCGAGCGTCACGCGGTTCTCTCCTTTCAAGAGCAAGTCGCGGCCAAGGGCTCATTCACTATGCGCGACGATCGCGGGCGCGAGGTGGTGATCTCCTGTGGCAAAATGGCCTGGCTCGACAATCGCTGGCAGCTCCTGCCCGGCACACCCGGAGGCAGCGTCCAGGTTCAATACACCCGCAGCGTCCCGATCGGCGCCGACGCAGCCAGTGGCGAGCGCCTGATCCAGACGGTGATCGCCGCTCCGGTCGCGCTTCTCATCAACGACCTGGGCCCGGATCGCATGGGGCGTCGCACCCACTTTCGACTGTCGATGGAGCAGGCGAGTACGTACGAGCTGGGCGGGGCCCCCCCACGTGGAGCCGCCCGCTCCAACATCACCCTCGACGACGTCACCCCCGCCGAGAACTTGCTGGAAAAGTTCCTGGACCTGCACCCGGCCCAACTGGTGGAAGACGCGCGGGCCTTCACCGACAAGCCCGACCCGGATCCCTCGGTGATCGGGCCCGCCGCCGACTGCCGCGGGGCCCTGCAACGACTCGACAACGACATTCTCTCCAAGCGCAACGAGCGGATGGCCCTGGCGGCCTCGTGCGTGGTGATGATCTTGTCGGGGGCGGTGTCGGCGTTGTACTTCTCGCGCCGCCAGCCGCTGACGGTCTACATGTTCACCTTCTTCCCCGCCCTGCTGACCTACGTAACGATCAGCGGCGGGCAGCAGATCACCACCAAGCAAGGCCCCATTGGTCTGCTCGTGATGTGGTCGTCGGTGGGCCTGCTTTTGCTCTACACGCTTTATATGTACACCCGCCTTCGCAAGAACTAGGCCGCCGCATCGCTGTACGATTCCCCCGTGCCCGTCACCAAACGACTTTTCCGCCCCGAGCAACGCCTGCGCCACGCGCTGGAGTTTCAGCGCGTCTACGCGGCCAAGATGCGCAAGCTCCGGGGCCCGCTGGCCGCGTTCGCCGTCCCCAACGCGCTGCCCCAGCATCGCCTGGGCCTGGCGGTGGGGCGACCGGTCGGCAACGCTGTGCGCCGGTCACGCGTGAAGCGCCTCATCCGCGAGGCCTTTCGCCTCTCGCAAGCACTGCTGCCCGTGCGTCCGGACGGGGCCTACGACATCATCATTTCCCCCCGGGTCCACAAACCCATGCCCCTGGCGGAGTACGAGGCGCTGCTGCTGGCCCTGGCCAACGAGCTGCATCGCGAATGGGAACGCCGCACCCGGCGCGAGGGGCCGGCGTGAAGCTCGCCGCGAAACCGAATCCCGCCCGTGAGCGCGCCCCCGTGGGGTCGTGGCCATTCATGGCGTTGATCAAGCTCTATCAGTTCACCCTGTCGCCCGTGCTCGGGCGACAGTGCCGCTTTCACCCCACCTGCTCGTGGTACGGGCTGGAGGCATACCGGCGCTTTGGCCCGATTCGGGGATCATGGCTGACGCTGCGCCGCCTGGCCCGGTGCCACCCGTTCCACCCCGGGGGGTACGACCCGGTGCCGCTTTCCTCAAAGCCGTCGCAGGACGCTGACATAAGTAAACGCTAACATCCTTTGGCCGTGGGCGGCGAAGTCGCTCGGCCCGAGGCGGCGAAGAGGAAGGAGGAGGAAGAACGTGGGGCGCTTACGGGCCAAGGATCGACGCGAGCAACTGCTCGACACCGCGGCTTTGCTCTTTGCGCAGCGGGGCTACGCGCGCTCGACCACTGCCGAACTGGCCAAAGCCGCGGGCGTCACTGAACCGATCATCTACCGTCACTTCGAGAGCAAGAAAGACCTCTTCATCGCCTTGGTGGAGCGGACCGCGACCCGGACGCTGGAGTTGTGGGCGCAGCGATTGGCGGACGCCAAGGACGCTGCTGAGCGCTTGCGCCGCTTGCTGGGCGACAACCCGATGACGCTGGAAGAGACCCGGGAACCCTACCTGGTGATGATGCAGGCGATCACCGAGGTCGATGACCGGGAGATTCGCAAGGCCGTGACCTCTCATTTCGCCGATCTTCACGGCTTTCTGGTCAAAGAACTGCGGCGAGCGCAGGCCGAACGGCGGGTCCTCTCCCGCTTCTCCGCCGAGATCATTGCTTGGACGCTGATCCATATCGGACTCGGGTACGGCATGCTCGGAGCCCTGGGGGTCGATGGGCAGGGCGAAGACCAAGCCGGCCACACCGTGCGCGAACTCATCGAACGCCTGCTGATCGGCGGCGAGCCAGGGCGATAGCTGCGCGGCCGAGAAGCCAACAAGCGATCAAAAACCTATCAAACCTCCAAATCTCGACCCGAGAAAACCTATCAGAATCCTACTTAGCGAAATCTTTACATTCTGGTAGGGATACATCCGCAAAACCAAGGGCAACGATCTTTCGTCTTACCAAAGTAGTGTCCATGTCGGGGGTGGCGGATGCGAGGTGCGCAGGCCGGACCCTGAACAGACCGGGAGTTTGCGCATGAGCAGCGGCATTCGTGGATCGATTCTGGTGGCAGCAGCGGCCTTCGCCTCGTTCGTCGTGGCCGCCGTCCCCCGGGCCCTCGCCCAAGACACCATCGTGAAAGTCGACGGCTCCAGCACCGTCTATCCGATCACCGAAGCCGTCGCCGAAGACTTTCAGAAGGCCAATAAGGGCGTCAAGGTCACCGTGGGCGTCTCGGGCTCCGGCGGGGGGTTCAAGAAGTTCGTGCGGGGCGAGCTCGACATCACCAACTCCTCTCGGCCCATCACTCAATCCGAAGCCGACGACGCGGCCAAGAACGGCATCGAGTACATCGAGCTGCCCATCGCCTTCGACGCCTTGACTGTGGTGATCAACAAGCAGAACACCTGGGCGACCTCGATGACGGTCGATGAGCTGAAAAAGCTCTGGGAGCCCGCGAGCGACAAGGATGCGAAAAGGGTCACCAAGTGGAGCGACATCCGCGCGGGCTGGCCGGACAGCAAGATCGAGCTCTACGGGCCCGGCACCGACTCGGGAACCTTCGACTACTTCACCGAGGCGATCGTGGGCAAGGCCAAGAGCAGCCGGGGGGACTACACCGCCAGCGAAGACGACAACACGCTGGTCAAGGGCGTGGAAGGAAACAAGAACGCGCTGGGCTACTTCGGCTACGCCTACTACATCTCCCATCAGAAGCGTCTCAAGGCCGTCGACATTCAGTGGGACAAAAACCCGCAGGCGAAGACCCCGGTGGGCCCGAGCAAGGAAACCGTGGTGAACGGGTCGTACGCCCCGCTTTCTCGCCCGCTCTTTCTGTATGTGAACAAGAAATCACTGCTGTCCCAGCCCCATGTCAAGATGTTCACGGAGTACTACCTCAAGAACGCCGCCAAGCTGTCGGAGGAGGTCCGTTACATCCCGCTGCCCGCCAAGGCGTATGAGTTCGGCCAGAAGCGTCTCGACACGCTGAAGACCGGCTCGGTCTTTCTCGGCCATGAGCATGTCGGGCTGAACATCGAGGATGTGCTGGCCCGCGAGGAGAAGTAAGCCACGATGACGCGAGCCGCCACCGATCCGTTGCCGCGGATTTCTTCTCAGCCCCGGCGCGGGGCATGGGCGGTGCTGCGCGAGCGGGTGATCGAGGCCTGTCTGCTGCTCGCGGCGATCTCCTCGATCCTCATCACCTCCGGGATCGTCTTCATCCTGGTCAGCGAATCGCTCCCATTCTTCCGCCACGTCAGCGTGATCGAGTTTCTGACCGCGCGCCACTGGACGCCCCTTTTCGACAACCCCAGCTTTGGCATTCTTCCCCTGGTCAGCGGCACGCTGCTCACCACCTTCGTCGCCCTCCTCATCGCCATGCCGGTGGGCACCATCATCGCCATCTGGCTCAGCGAGTTCGCGCCTCCCAAGCTGCGCGAGTTGGTCAAGCCTTTGCTCGAGATGCTGGCCGCGGTTCCCACGGTCGTCTACGGCTACTTTGCCGTCACGATCCTCTCTCCCCTGCTGCAGCGGGCCCTTTCCCCGATCTACCCGGACATCGCGACGTTCAACGTCTTGTGCGCGGGGCTGGTCATGGGGCTGATGATCGTCCCCTACGTCTGCTCGCTCAGCGAGGACGCGATGCGGGCGGTTCCGATGCTGCTGCGCGAAGGGTCGTACGGCATGGGCGCCAATCGCACCACCACCGCCTTGCGCGTCGTCTTCCCCGCCGCCCTCTCGGGGATCGCCGCGGCCTACACCCTGGCGATCAGCCGGGCGGTCGGCGAAACCATGATCGTCGCGATCGCCGCGGGCATGCAACCCAACCTCCCCACCATCCACCTGCTCCAGCCTCTGGACACCTTCGAAAACGTCTTCCTGAGCCCCTCGGCCACCATCAGCGCGTTCATTGTGCAGGTCAGCCAAGGGGACCTTCCCCACGGCACCATCGGGTACCAGTCCATCTTCGCAGCCGGGATCACGCTGTTTGTGATGACCCTCGGCTTCAATCTTCTCGGGGCGGCCCTTCGCCGGAGGTATCGGCAGGGGTACTAGCCACTCCCCCCAAGCCCCTCCCCCGCCATGAGACCCATTCAGCACATCATCCGTAAGGGCCAGCTTCAGGACCAGCTCTTCAAGGTTCTGGGCGTTGGCCTCACCCTGGTTTGCCTGGGCGCGTTGGGGGCTTTGGTCTTCAACCTGGCGATCGACGGCTTGCCTCGCTTGACGCTCGCCTTTCTTTCGTCGTTCCCTTCGCGAAGGCCGGACGACGCGGGCATTCTCTCGGCCTGGGTCGGGTCGCTGCTCATCATGATTCTGACCGGGCTGCTCGCGATTCCCTTGGGGATCGCCGCGGGGATCTACCTCGAGGAATACGCCCGCAAGAACTGGTTCACCGCGCTCATCGAAGTGAACATCGCCAACCTGGCGGGCGTTCCCTCGATCATCTACGGGCTCATGGCCTTGGGGCTGCTGGTCTATCGCTTCCAGTTGGGGCAGTCGATCATCACCGCGGGGATCACCCTGGCCTTCCTGATTCTGCCCATCGTCATCGTGGCCACCCGAGAGGCGCTACGGGCGATTCCTCAGAACATGCGCGAGGCGGCCTACGCCCTGGGCGCCAGCCGCTGGCAGGTTATGAAGGACCACCTGCTTCCGTACTCCGCAGGGGGAATCTCCACGGGCGTGATCATCGCGTTGGGCCGGGCCATCGGCGAGACTGCGCCGCTGGTGACGATCGGGGCGCTCACCTACATCGCTTTTCTTCCTCCGGTGCCCCTGACGCACACGCAGGGGGGCCAACTGGTCGGGCTCTTTGACTGGGCCAAGAGCCCCTTCACGGTGCTGCCCATTCAGATGTTCAACTGGGTATCGCGCCCGGGTGATGACTTTCAGGCGAACGCCGCCGCGACCGGGCTGGTGCTCATGATCGCCACGTTGGGCATGAACGCCATCGCCATTACGATTCGGTATCGCATCCGCCGGAGGATTAAGTGGTAACCCCGCCCAACTCACCTTCCCCGGGGGCTCAGAGCCAGGGGAGCCCTCCCAAGGTCGGCTCGCTGCGCCCCGAAATGGCCCGCACGGACGCCCCCGAGACGCGCCCCATCAAGGCCGACGTCAAAAACCTGAGCTTTTACTACGGCGCCTTCAAGGCCGTCAAGAGCGTCACGCTTCCCTTCTACGAAAAAGCCGTCACCGCCCTGATCGGTCCCTCCGGGTGCGGCAAGACCACGCTTCTTCGCTGCTTCAACCGGATGCACGATCTCTACCCCGGCAATCGCTATGAGGGGGCGATCCATCTCTTCCCCTCTGGGGTCAACATCATCGGGCCCGAAGCCTCGCCCATCGAGATGCGCATGCGGGTCTCGATGGTCTTTCAGAAGCCCAACCCATTTCCCAAGTCGATCTTTGAGAACGTCGCGTATGGACTGCGCCTGCGCGGGGTGCGATCGCGCCGCGAGCTGGAGGGCCTGGTGGAGCAGGCCCTGAAAGGGGCGGCCCTCTGGGACGAAGTAAAAGATCGCCTGCGCGACGGTGCCTACGGGCTCTCGGGGGGGCAACAGCAGCGCCTGTGCATCGCCCGCGCCTTGGCCGTCGAGCCCGAGATCGTTCTCTTCGACGAACCCACCAGCGCCCTGGACCCGATCGCTACCGGCAAGATCGAAGAGCTCATCGAAGACCTTCGCACCCGCGTCACCATCCTCATCGTCACCCACAACATGCAGCAGGCGTCGCGAATCAGCGACTACACCGCGTTCATGTACCTGGGTGAACTGATCGAGTACGACCGCACCGCCCGGATCTACACCAACCCGTCCAAGCCCCTCACTGAGCAGTACATCAGCGGGCGGTTTGGCTGATCCGCCCGGGGGCGCGTCGTGGGTTACCCCGGGCGGGGGCCGAGAATTCGACCCGGCACGCAGAAATTCTGCACACTTTGATGGCACCAGCGCAGGCTTGATGTACGTTCCAAGCTGAAGGCACTATCGCCTTTGTCTTTTGGGGGGATGCCATGCGCGCGGATCGACTTTTCGGACGGTTGGGGTTGATGGTGGGGTTTGCCGGGCTGGGGCTTACGCCAGCCGCTCGGGCG
>JAKFUN010000113.1 GCA_021732675.1 Phycisphaerales bacterium | reverse complement strand
CGCTCACGATGGCGTTCTTTGACCCGCCCTACCCGCTCATGCGCGACGCCCTGGGCTTCAAGCGGATCATGGCCCAGGTGAGCGCGATCGTGGATCGGATCGAGCCGAAGTGCTTTGTGGTGCTGCGCACCCCCTGGCCCTTGTTCATCGAGCCGGGGGCGACGGAGGCTGCGGAAGTGCCGGAACGCAAGAAGTCTGGCGACAAGAAAGCTCGCAAGGAAGATTGGAAGCGTCAGTTGCGCGATGCGCAGATGGGGCTGGACCCGGATGAGATCCGCAAGCGAGCCAAGAAACGCACCGGGCGGGACATCTTGGCCGGGCCCGAAGACGCGGATGAGATCGTGGATCTGGATGCCGAGCCGGTAGAGGGAGAGGAGATCGCGATCGAAGAGGCTGCGGGGACGCCCCGGGTGCCAGTGGCCATCGAGGCGGACTTGACGCTGCCCAATGCGCTGGGGCCCGAGACGCACGCGTATCAGACAATGGCGGTGCATTTGTATATGAAGCGGGTGTGACGGGAGCGGAGGGATTGGTGCGTCGCCTCTCTGAGCCGACGGTTTTCACCAAGTGTCGGCTCGGAGAGCCGACGTACCAAGAGGGGCGACGTGTGACGCACGAGTTGACGCAGTCGCAGGCCAGCGCCGTCCGCCACGTCGGGACGCCCTTGATCGTGCTGGCCGGGCCCGGCACGGGCAAGACGCGTGTGATTACTGAGCGCATGGCGCACATGGTGGGGGAGCGAGGGATCGCGCCTGAAAAGGTGCTAGGGGTCACCTTCACCGTGAAGGCCGCCCGCCAGCTCAGGGAGCGTCTGGACAATCTGGTCGGGGCAGGAGCCAGCGGGCTCAACGTTCATACCTTCAACGGGCTGGGGATGCGGATTATCCAGCGGCATGGCGAAGCCCTTGGATTGCCCGCCCGGCTCACGCTGATGGACCAGGCCCAGGCGTCGCGCCTCTTGCAAGAGGTGATGCTCAATCACGGGCTCTTTCGGGATTCACGCGGGGCGGGCGTAGCGGGGATCGCCGCGGGCCTCCTGCCCCGGTTCGATCGCTTCGCCACGCACGGGGCCTGGCCAGAGCGCTGCGCGGCCCTGGCCGAAGCGTGGCGGGGGAAGCTGCCCCCCCGGGGCGATGCGAGCGACGACGCCATCGTCGAGTGGGAGCGCTTCGCACGCTTTGAGCAAGAGGCCCGGGCGTACGAGGCCTTCACCGCCGAGCGCCTCCGACGCGGATGGCTCACCTACAACGACCAAGTCCTGCTGCCCATCCGGCTGTTGCGCGAGCGACCCAACCTGGCCGCGGCCTATCGCACCGACTTTGCCCACGTCGTCGTCGATGAATATCAGGATTGCAACGCCGCCCAGATCGAGCTGCTCACCCTCTTCGCCGGGCGGGGCACGCACGACATCTGCGTGGTAGGAGACGACGATCAGGCGATCTACGGCTTTCGCGGAGCCGACGATCAGGCCTTCGCCAGATTTGAAAAGCACTGGCCCAACGCCACCGTGATCACACTCGGGGAGAACTGGCGCAGCAGCCCGCCGATCGTCCGAGCCGCGGGCGCCGTCATCGCCCGCGCCGGGCGGCGCTTTCGCCCCGACAAGCTCATCGCCTCTCCCGAAGCACTGGCCCTTCGACCAGGAAGTGTCGAGGCAGTGGGCTTGCGTGCGGACCCCGAAGATGGCGACACGATTCGCGACATGCTCCTCACGGAGAAGGCGGCCCACCAAGCACAAGGCGAGCCGATGCCCTGGGGCAAGTTCGCGGTCATCGCCCGCAGCCACGCGGACCTGGATCGCATCGGCGGGGCGCTGACGCTGGCCGGGATCCCGGTGGATCGACTACGCGAAAAGACCCTGCTCAACGACGAAGGCGTGGAGGATGTGCTGGCGTGGGCGGGGTGGATTGCTGACCCCGGGGCGATGATCCACGCCCGGCGCTTGCTGGTGCGCCCGCCCACACTGCTGGGGTTGCAACACGCCGCGGCGCTGGAGAATGCGTACCGCGCCGCCCGTGCGGATGGCGCCACCACCCTCGACTTTGGGGGCTGGCTGGAGACCGGCCGAGGCGTCACCGACAAAGCCAGCGACCTGGCCAAAACCCGGCGCGAACTGGCGGAGACGTGCGCCGCCCTGACCGGGGAAAAGGCGATCGACGCCATCATCGCCAAGACTGACCCGGCCCACGCCGACATGCTGCTGGGGCGTGAACGCGCTCGCCGGGTGCGGGCTCTCATCGCCTTCGTAAGCCTCGTCCGCGACAAGCAACAGCGGCTGGAAGCGCCAGGCGACCTGGGGGCGTTGCTGGAACATATTGAGTTGCTGCGATCCCTCGGGGCCTTCGAGGGCGCGATGGGGCTGGGGGACGTAGACGGAGAGGTCGTCGAGACGAGCGAGCCGCTCGCGGGGGACATGGGCGACGCGGGCACGGGCGCAGGCCGCGTGCAGTTGCTCACGGCCCACCAAAGCAAAGGCCTGGAGTTTGAGACCGTCTTCGTCCCGCGCGTCTCGCCCGGGCACGGCTACCCCAAGACCATGGGCGCCCCCGACGAGCCCTTGCCCCCCGGGCTGGTCGAGGAGCTCGATGAACGCCCCCTGGCAGCGCGCCGACTGGACGAGGAACGCCGGATTTTCTACGTCGCTTGCACCCGGGCGGAGCGGCGTCTGGTTCTGCTCGCTAAACGCAACAAAAACCCCAGCAAATCCATCCACTTCTTCGAAGAGTTAGGCCGGGCCGATGTCGGAGTGCAGGCCCGCTCGCAAGAAGATGTCGGGCAAGCCGCGGCCCTCGCGGGCCTCAAGCTCCCCGGGCGCTGGCCGATCGATCCGGAAGACGGGGAAGATCCACGCGAACTGCTCGGCAGGCTGCGACGCCAGGCCCGCGAACAGGCCGCCATCGCCCTGCACGCCGTCGAAGCAGCAGGGGCGACCACCGAGCTGGTCGAGGCGTCGTCCAAGCAGCTCGCCAGCCTGGCCCGGCGGCTCGCCCTCTTGGCAGAAGTCAGCCGAGGAGGCGAGCCCCCTGAGTGGATGGAGCCCGGCGAAGACGTGCAAAGTCTGGTGGCGCGGATGAAAGCCGCCCGCGAGGCTGAAGGGGTCGTGATCCGACCGATGAAGGCCCCGCTTTCGCTCAGCTATTCGATGCTCCGGGCCTTCGCCAGGTGCCCGAGGTGTTTTTATCTGGAGCGGGTGCTGGGCTTGCGCGAGCCCACCCGCGATGCCGCCGAGTTCGGGTCGGTCGTTCATCAGGTGCTCCACGAGTTCTTTGAGGATTGGCGATTGGCCGACGCCGAAGGGCAGCCCACGCCGGGGGTCGAACACGTCCGGGCCCTGGCCCTGCGTCACGAGGCGGCGCAGCGCGCCGGCGCCACCCCCCCCGACCCCGCCGTGATTGATCAGATCCTGGCTCAGGTCGAGACCGCCGTCACCCGCCTGCACTCGCCCAAGGACCACATTCTGGAGCTGGAACGCGATGTGAAGTTTGCCTACGAGCTCGACGGGGTATCGCACCGGTTCGAGGCGAAGATCGACCGACTGGACGAGCTGCCCGATCGCCGGCGCCGCATCGTCGATTACAAAACCGGGGGTGCGACCAAGTCGCTGCGCGAGATCCCCAAAGCCGACTTGCAAATGGGGGTCTACGCGTTGGCGCTGGCGCACTTGGACGCCACGCCCGACGAAGTGCCCCCGGGCGTGGCGGAATACTGGATTCTCTCGAGCGGGGAACGCGGACAGCTCGACCTGGCGGAGCTCGATCTTGAAAAGGTGCGCAGCCAGATCGACGCCGCCGCCCGGGCCATGCTGGCGGGCGAGTTTCCATCCGAGAAAGACTGCGAAGGGTTGTGCCGCGAGCTGCTGGGGTGAGGCCAAGGCCCGAGAAGCTTGGCGTCCATAGACTTACCCTCCCCTGTCGAGGCGTTCCCGTGTGGACGCGCGCGACGTCGTGGGATCTTGGAGTGATCGTGCATGCAACGTCTTTGGATGCTGGCGTGTCTGGTGTGCGTGACCCTGTCGACGGGGCTGACGCGCGGGGGTGAGCCCCTTCCGAACGATCCGCGACTGGTGCGGGGTTCGCTGGACAACGGGTTGTCGTACATCATCATGAATCACAAGCAGCCCAGGGACAAAGTGGGCATGTGGATTCACATCGGGACGGGCTCGATCAACGAGACCGACCCGCAGCGGGGCCTGGCCCACTACCTGGAGCACATGAGCTTCAACGGGTCGGAGAACTTCCCCCCCGGCGCGGTGGTGCCCTTCTTCGAATCCCTCGGCATGACCTTCGGCCGCGACCAGAACGCCTTCACCAGCTTTGACCAGACCACCTACCAGCTGAGCCTGCCCGACACCAAGCCCGAGACGCTGGACAAGGGCATGACCTTCTTCGCGGACATCATCTCGCGCTTGCTGCTCTCGCCGAGCGAGATCGACAGCGAGCGAGCGATCATCACCAACGAAAAGACCAGCCGCAAGAGCGCCCAGCAGCGGGTGGGTGAATACATGCTCGAGCGCATGGCCCCGGGGTCGCGCTTCAGCCAGCGCCTGCCCATCGGCACAGACGAGACCCTGGCCAGCGTCAAGCGCGAGGACTTCCTCGACTACTACGGCAAGTTCTACACCGCCTCCAACACGACCCTGATCGTCGTTGGCGACACCGATCCCGCCATCGTCGAAACCGCCATCAAGAAGAACTTCGCCTCCGCCCCCAAGAAGCCCAAGCCCCAGAGCGCCGAGAGCGGCGTCAAGGTCTACGACAAGAGCTTTGGCGTCGTCGCCACCGACTCTGAACTCACCCGCGCCAGCGTGGGTGTCTCGCGGATGATGCCCCTGCGGGCCCCGACCACGACGGTGGAACAGCTGCGCGAGGATTTTGTTGAGGCCCTCGCCGAGCAGGCCTTCAACCGCCGCATGGCCGACAAGGTCAGCCGCGGCGGCGTCCCCTTCGAACGCGCCGGCTCCAACATCTCCCAGCAGGGCCGCCTGCTCCGCATCGCCGGTGCCAACGCCTCGGGCGAGTTCAGCAAGTGGCGCGAGATGCTCTCCGCCCTGGTCGTTGAGCTCCAAAAAGCCAAGACCTTCGGCTTCACCGAACGCGAAGTCACCGACGCCCGCCGCGAGCTCATGAGCCAGCTCGAACAAACCGCCCGCATCGAAAACACCCTCCCCGCCCAGGCCCACCTGGGTCGCATCAACAACGACCTCGTTTCCGGCGACACCACCATGTCCGGCGAGCAGGTGCGCGATCTGGCCCGGAAAATCCTCGACGGCATCACGACCGAGGAAGTCTCGTCGCGCTTCGCCCAGAGCTTTGACCTGTCGGTCGCGATGTTCACCGCCCAGCTCAACACCCCGGGCGTCACCGACGACGAGGTCTTGAAGCTCGGCCAGGAAGCCCTGACGATCAAAACAGTCAAGGACGAAGAAATCGCCCGCGCCGACACCCTCATGAAGGCCCTGCCCACTCCTGGCAAAGTCACCGAGCAGACCAACGACGCCCTCAGCGGCGTCTGGTCCGGGTGGCTCTCCAACAACGCCCGCGTCAACTACCGCTTCATGGACGAACGCAAAGACCAGGTCTCCGTCACCATCTCCCTCCTGGGCGGCGAACTCCTCGAAACCCCCGCCAACCGCGGGATCAGCAGCGCCGCCAGCATCGCCTGGGGCCAGCCCGCCACCAAAAACCTCCCCAGCGCCGACATCCGTTCGCTCATGAACGGCCGCAAAGTCTCCGTCGGCGGCCGCGCCGGCGCCGACACCCTTCAACTTCGCATCAGCGGGACCCCCGATGACCTCGAGATCGGCATGCAGTTGGCCTACCTCCTCGTCACCGAACCCAAGGTCGAGGCCCCGGCCTTCGAGCGCTGGCAGACCCGTGCGAACCAGAACATCGACGGGATCAGCAAGCAACCCCTGCAGTTCTTCGAGAAGCTGGGCGCGGACGTGCGCTACCCCGACGGCGACGTCCGCCAACGGGCCCTCACCCACGAGATGGTGAGCGCCATCACTCCCGAGGCGGCCCAGGCCTGGCTCGACACCCTGGTGGCCAAGTCGCCGATCGAAGTTTCCATCGTGGGCGATCTGCCCAAGGATCAGGCCATCGCGCTGGCTGAGAAGTACGTGGGCAGCCTGCCCAGCCGCGAACGCGTCAGCAACAAGCTCTACCCCAAGGAGCGCACGCTGGTGCACCCCAAGGGCCCGCGCGAAACCAAGGCGGAGATGGAGACCGCCACCCCCCAGGCCGCCGTCTTGTGCGGGTTCTATGGACCCGACAAGAGCAACATCCCCGACGTTCGCGCCATGACCCTCGCCTCCGAGGTTCTCTCTACCCGCATGAACGCGCGGATCCGTGAAAAAGAGCAGCTCGTCTACGGCATCGGAGCCCGCCTGGAGCCGGGGGATGCGTACCCCAGCTTTGGCGTCTTCGCCAGCCGCGCTCCCTGCGATCCAAAGAACGCGGATCGCTTGGCAGAGGTCATCAAGGAGATGTACGCCGACTTCGCCAAGACCGGGCCCACCGAAGAAGAGATGGTGGTGGCCCGCAAGCAGATCGCCAACACCCTCGACGACCAGTTGAAGGACCCGCGCTTCTGGTCCAGCCGCCTGGAGACGTTGACGGTGGACGGGGTCTCCCCTCAGGAGATCATCAACGCGTCGGATGCGTATCAAAAGATCAACGCTGAGCAGGTCAAGGCGACGTACGCGAAGTACTACCAGCCCGAGCAGATCATGCTGGTAATCGTCAAGCCCAAGCCCGGCGTGACTGCGCCGGCTGGCGCCACGCCCCCGGCGGCCCCCGCCACGAAGTAACCCAGGTCGAGCCGCACTCACCTGAATCTTCGCTGAGATCTCAATGCCCGCGTGGTTATCGCCACGCGGGCTTTCTTTTTTGCCGGGGTTGTTGGGGTGAAGATCTGCAAACGAAATCCAACCAGCCATCAGTTTTTGCGGGCACTGGAACAGGGCCTGTTCGGTGGCGTATGGTCAAATGCGGCTGAGCGCTCAGCCCGCAGGCCCGGTACGTCCCTGGCGCCAAGGCCCGGGGACGCAAGGGCCCGAAATCTTCAGGTAGCATCGCGCGGGTTCCCGCTGCACTGGCGGCGGATGGAGGTTATCCTTGTCGAGCACGACCACCGTTCCGGATCATGACAGCGCCCCGCCGTCGGGGGCGAAACACGGGAAGCCGTCCATGAGCGTTGAATCCGAGCCTCAATCCTCCGCCGCCCACGTTGGCCATGTCTCCATGGCCCGCAAGAAAAAGAACGACCCGCACGCCACCCGCTGGGGGAAGTTTCTTCAGGCCTGCATCAAGTTCGAGGCCTCCGACCTCATCATCAAGAGCGAGCAGCAGCCCAAGGTCCGCATGCGCGGCGCGCTCAAGGCCCTCGACACCGAGCCGGTGACCACCGAAGAGTTCTGGTCCATCGCGCAGGCCATCTTGACCGAAGAACAGTTCGAAGACCTGCACAAGTTCGGCTCGGTCGACTTCGCGTACGACTACGACGATCACAACCGCTTCCGCGTCAACCTTTTCCAAGCCCGAGGCCGCCTCAGCGTCGCCTGCCGCCTCATCACCAGCAAAATCCGCCGCTTCGAAGACCTCTACCTCCCCCCCAGCATGTCGGACATCGCGCTCCAGCCCCAGGGGATCGTGCTTCTGTGCGGCGTCACCGGCTCGGGCAAGTCGACCACCATCGCCGCGATGCTCGACTACGTCAACGAGCGCAAGCCCGTTCACATCGTCACCATCGAAGACCCCATCGAGTACATCTTCCAGGACAAAAAGGCCACCATCAACCAGCGCGAGATCGGCATCGACTGCCTCGACTTCAAGATCGCCCTCCGCGCCCTCGTGCGAGAAAACCCTGACGTAGTGCTCGTCGGCGAAATGCGCGACCAGGAAACCTTCGAAGCCGCCTTGCACGCCGCCGAAACCGGCCACTTGGTCTACGGCACCATCCACGCCTCCAGCACCACCCAGTGCTTCAGCCGCATCTACGGGCTCTTCGAACAGGAAGAAGTCGAGCAGGTCCGCAAGATCCTGGCCTACCAGATGCGAGCCTTCGTCTACCAGAAGCTCCTCCCGACGCTGCACGCCAACATCGCCCGCATCCCGGCCCTCGAAATCCTCATCGGCAACAGCGTCGTGCGCAAGCACGTGCTGGAAGGACGCGAAGGCGAACTGCGCGAGTACCTCAAGAGCATCGAAGCCCGCCAGACCGGCATGATCGACTTCAACGAATCGCTCGTGCGCCTCGTCGAGACCGAGTTCATCCATGTCCGCACCGCCATGGACAGCAGCCCGAACACCGACGAACTGCAGATGCGACTCAAGAAGCTCGGGTAAGCCAATCGAAAAACCACGCTCGATACCCAACCCCCGGCCGGCCGGGGGTTCTTGGTTTTTGCGGACACGACTTCGAGGTAGCATTCCACTGACGTGGCATCGCTGATCAGCGGCACCGCTCATTGGTGGCACCGCTCATTGGTGGCACCGCTCATTGGTGGCACCGCTCTCCAGAGCGGTGCTCCCCTGTCCGCGCAGCCCGCTCCTCCGCACCCGGCAATCAACCCGGGCTAGCTTCGTGGGCTTTCTGCGACACCCCTATGCAGTTCGTCGCTACACGCGGCTCGCGTAGCTGCTGAAAACCTCGCCAAACGGCGCCGGCGTGAACCCAAAGTGCGCCTTCAGCTTGTCCAGCGACGCCGTCGAGTCTTCCGCCCCCATCCGCGCCATGCCTTCGTCAAACGGCAGGAGCGACCCGAACCCGAGCTTCGTCGCGGCAAACGCCCCGATCGCTCCCACCTCTCCGGGCAGACCCACCGGCCGCAGGTTGGGGTTCGCCCCCGGAATCTGATCCCGCATCTGCGTCAGCATCTCTGGCCAGGAGAGAACCTCCGACCCCACCAGGTTGTAAATCTCTCCCACGCTCGCCGGCGTCGCCAGTGCCGCCACAAACGCCCGCGCCACATCCTGCACCGCCACCGGCTGCACCACCGGATCCACAAAGTTCACCGGGCCCAGCGGCACCCGCTTGTCTTCCACCACCCGTGTGAAGTAAGGCAGGAAGATCCACGGCGCCGACTGACCCCCCACCCATTGCTTGGCGGTCTGCACAAACTCCCCGTCGGGCCCATGAATCAGCCCCGGGCGAAAAATCGTCCAATCCAGCTCACTCAGACGCAGGGACTGCTCGCCTTCCCACTTGGTGCGCTGATATTGGCTCACGCCGGTGTCGCGGGCACCCAGCGCCGACATGTGCACCACCCGTGTCACCCCCAACGCCTCGCAGCGCGACGCAATCAGACGTGGCGCCTGCACATGCATCCCGCGAAAGGTCTGCGTCTTCCCCGCAGCCCGCACTTCGCGGATGATCCCCACCAGGTTGATGCACGCCTGGCACCCTTGCAGCAGTTCGTCGATGTCGGCCTGGTTGAGCACGTCTCCCATGACAACCCGTGCCTTCTCGGGCAGGACCGCCTTGGCCTTGCCCCGGTCGCGGGCCAGCGCCTTCACGGCGTACCCCTGACGCAAAAGCTCGCGAACGACATAGCGCCCCACAAAGCCGGTGGCGCCGGTGACTGCGACGGTCGAAATCGTGTTCATGCCGCTCCTGCCTGAGAAAAAACCCCGCGAACCACGCGATGAGGCTAGCAACCTTCAGGGCGGCCGGCTACCGGGCGAGTACGCTCACAGGATGGAGCTGGCCTTCCAGAATGTCGACTTCGCCTACCCCGGGCGCCCGGTGCTGGCGGGCATACACGCCGCTCTCCAGCCCGGGCACCTCACCGCCATCCTGGGCCCCAACGGCGCCGGCAAGACCACCCTCCTCCGCTTGGGGCTGGGGCTGCTCAATCCTTCCCAGGGCCAGGTGACCCTGGGTGGTCGCCCAGTTCGCGAGCTAGATCCCGGATCTCGCGCGTCGAGCCTGATCTACGTCCCCCAGCGAACCGAAGCGGCTTTTGCATTCAGCGCCCGCGAAATTGTCGAACTCGGGCTCTACGCGCAACGCCTGCCCGGGCCCGCCGCCCGTCACCGAGTCGATGACGCCCTCGCCAAAGCCGAGATCGCCGACCGGGCGGACGACGCCTTCGGCGCCCTCTCCACCGGGCAGCAGCAACGGGTCACGCTGGCCCGGGCTCTCGCCCAACTGGGTGATGGCGAAACGCCCAAATGCCTCTTGGCCGACGAGCCCGTCTCGGCGATGGACCCGGCCCACGTGCAGCGGGCCCTGGGGCTCCTTCGCCACCTCTCAACCCGGCATGTCGTGGGCGTGGTGCTGCACGACCTGCCCTTGGTCCTGCAATTCGCCACGCACGTGGTGTTGCTGGGCCCACACGGGCGGTTGGTCTCGAGCGGATTGACGCTGGAGGCGATGACCCCCGCGACGCTCGAAGCCGCCTTCGGGATCCCCTTCCGGGCGATTCCCGACCCCC
>JAKFUN010000005.1 GCA_021732675.1 Phycisphaerales bacterium | reverse complement strand
GGCGGGTGTCTTGGAAGGAGCGCCAAGGTGTCTGTGATTTTTCCGAAGTGGACCAACCTGCTGCCGACGATCGGGGCCATCGGGGGCCTTGGGTTGGCGTGCGGGGTGATTGGCGGGTTCTGGTATTGGGCAACGCCGAAGTTCTGGAGCGTGGGGTACATGCCCAAGCAGCCCGGCGGGGGGTTCAACCACCAGTTGCACGCGGGCAAGCTGGGGATGGATTGCCGGTATTGCCATAGTCACATTGAGGAGAGCGCCGAGGCGAACATTCCCAACGTGGCGACGTGCTACGGGTGCCACCAGGCGGGCTCGCTGCTGTTGTACGACACCTCCGAGGCGCACAAGACCAAGACCGAGTTCGTTCGAGAGTCCTACAGCAAGGACGAGTCGATCGATTGGCGCCGGGTTCACAAGGTGCCCGACTACGTGCGTAACTTCCCGCATCATGTGCACGTGAAGGCGGGGGTGAGCTGCTACAGCTGTCACGGGCGGATCGACACCATGCCGGTGGTGTACCAGCACGAGTCGTTGTCGATGGGGTGGTGCTTGAACTGCCATCGCAGCGACGACAAGGCGTTGGTGCCAACCGACAAGGTGACGAATTTGGCGTGGGTGGAGACGCAGTTAAAGGATCGGGCGAACGGTCAGGCGGCGGCGTTGACAGAAGGCAAGCGCCTGGTCGACACGTTGAAGGCGGCGCCGCCACAAAACTGCGGGGCGTGCCACTACTAGTCACGGCGTTGGAGTGTCGGCGGCCTGACCGAGAGGAAAGGGCCTCGTGGGCGAACGCAACGGGAAGAACGCTCTCAAGAGCGGGGCCACCAAAGCACTGCGATCCGAAGCGGTGCCAGCAAAGAGCAAGCAAATATCATGAGCAACCTCGATCAATGCCCCAGCACCGTTCACGGCGAGAAGCAAAAGCCCAGCAAGGCCGAGCTCGCGGGCATGAGCCGCGTGGCGGGCACGGTGAATGGGCTCCAGGTATGGCGGAGCGCCGAGGATTTGGCGGACACCAGCGACTTCCGCGACTGGATGGAGAAGGAGTTCCCCGCCGGGGCGAGCGAGTTGTCGCGGGCCGAGGGTGAGGATGCGTCGACGGCCGGGGGCGAAACCCGGCGGACGTTCTTGAAGATCATGGGGGCGTCGCTGGCGTTGGCGGGGGCGGCGACCGTGCCGGGGTGCCGGCGCCCGGACCACAAGATTCTGCCCTACTCGAAGGAAGTGCCCGAGGAAGTCGTTCCGGGCAAGTCGCTGTTTTATGCGACGAGCATGCCCCGCCCCGATGGCGGGGCGGAGGGTTTGCTGGTCGAGACGCACGAAGGACGTCCGACCAAGATTGAAGGCAACCCCATGCACCCGACGAACCGGGGCAAGGCCTCGACGTGGGCGCTGGCGAGCATCATGTCGCTGTATGACCCGGACCGGCTGAACAGCCCGGTGTACAACAACCCGGCGCGGGGCAAGGTGCTGGCGACCTGGGACGATTTCCGGGCGTGGGGTGTGGAGCACTTTGCCCAGGTAAAGGCCGGGGGCGAGGGGCTGGCGTTCGTGGTTGGCAAGGCCTCCAGCCCGACGCGGCGGGCGATCGCGTCCCAGCTGAAGGCGAAGTACCCCAAGGCGATCTGGGTCGACTACTCCCCCAGCGAGTCGCGGGGCGGGGTGGAAGGGACGCGGATTGCCCTGGGCGCGCCGATGCGGGAGGTGCTGAACATCTCCAAGAGCGGGACGCGGGTGATCCTGTCTTTGGACCGGGATTTCTTGTATCACGAGGCGGAAGAGCTGGCCAACGCGCGGGGCTTTGCGAAAAGCCGCGAGGTGTTGACGACCGCGGACGAGATGAGCCGCCTGTATATCGTCGAGAGCGGGTGGAGCATCACGGGCGGACAGGCGGACCATCGCCTGGCCCTGGCCCCCTCGCAGGTCGCGACCTTTGCGGTGGAGCTGGCCAGGTTCCTGCTGCCCAAGCTGGGGGACGCGAAGGCCGCGGCGTTGGTGAGCGCCATCGAGGCGGTCGCCCTGCCGGCCGGTCGCGAGGCCAACGCTGGCTACACGCGATTCCTGGAAGAGTGTGCCAAGGACATTTTGAACGCCGAGAATCGCGGCAAGACGCTGATTGTCGCCGGGCCGAGCCAGCCGGGCCCGATTCACGCCCTGGTCGCGGCTCTCAATGGGGCGCTGGGGAACATCGGCAACTCGGTGTCCTACTTCCCGCTGACCGAAGACGAAGTGAGTGACTCGCGCGGGAACATCGCGTCCCTGGTTGCGAAGATGGTGTCGGGAGCGGTGTCGACTCTGGTGTGCGTTGGGGCCAACCCGGCGTACGACGCCCCCGGCTTTGCCGAGGCAATGGCCAAGGTCGGGGCGAGCATCACGCTGAGCGTCGAGGCGACCGAAACGGCCCACGCCAGCACCTGGTCGCTCAACGGGGCGAGCTATCTCGAAAGCTGGGGCGACACGATCGCCAGCGACGGCACCATCTCGCCCGTTCAGCCGATGATCGCGCCGCTTTATGAGCCGGCGATGAGCGAGATCGAGTTCCTGGCGTTGCTGGGCGGCAAGGACCTCAACGCCAAGGTCGATGGCTATCAGATCGTGCGAGATTCGTGGAAGAGCGTGCTCAAGACCGAGGGGCGGATCTTTGAGCAGGCCTGGCGGCGGGCGCTGCACGACGGGATTCTGCCCGGGACGCAGAAGACCCCGGCCAAGCCGGGCGTGGATTTGGCCAAGGTGGCGGCTGCCATCGGTGGCCTGAAGCTCGGGGCCGTGCCTTCGGGTCATTCGCTGGATGTGGCGATGGTGATCGGGCACACGCACGATGGTCGCTATGCAAACATCGCGTGGCTTCAAGAGTTGCCCGAAGTGGGCACACGGACGGTGTGGGACAACCCGGTGCTGATGAGCCCGCGCACGGCGGAGGCGCTGGGCGTGCTGCCTGAGGGCTTCTCGCGCAACGATGACATGGGTGGGATTTACACGACGCCCAAGTACCCCACGGCCCAGGTGGTCGAGGTGAAGGTGGGCGACAAGGTTGTGAAGGCCGCGGCGTGGATCCTGCCCGGCATGGCCGACAACACGCTGCTGTGCACGCTGGGCTATGGGCGCGAGCACGCCGGTCGCGTTGGGGACGGGGTGGGGTTCAACTTCTACCCGCTGCTGAAGAATGACGCGCTGGCGACCAGCGGCGCGATGGTGATGAAGCTTCGCGACACGATGATGGTCGCCAGCACCCAGAACCACTGGAGCATGGCGGGACGCACCAGCATCGTCCGCGCGGTCGATTTGCCGGCCTGGAAGAAGCACGGCGACGCGGTGCAGGATGCGGTGGACACCTTCTATCACAACCAGGACCGGGTCGCGAAGCTGAACTTCGCGGAGCGCCTGGGCGAGCTCAAGCACAACCCGCCCGCGATCTCGATCTACGCCAACCCGTTCAACCGGAGCAAGGCCGACCCGGACGCGAAGAACGTGGAGCCCGGGAACCCCAGCGGGGCGGCATACCAGCGCAACACCCCACCCCAGTACACGAGCCGCCCGCAGTGGGCGATGACGATCGACCAGAACGCCTGCACCGGGTGCGGGGCGTGCACGATCGCGTGCCAGGCGGAGAACAACATCCCGGTGGTGGGCAAGAAGGAAGTGGCCAAGGGGCGCGAGATGAGCTGGATCCGGGTGGATCGCTACTTCACCGGGGACATGGATGGCCCGGCCCAGATGCTCCACCAGCCGGTGGCGTGTGTTCACTGCGAGAACGCGCCGTGCGAGACGGTGTGCCCGGTGAACGCGACGGTACACGGGCCAGAAGGCATCAACTACATGACGTACAACCGCTGCATCGGCACGCGGTATTGTGCGAACAACTGCCCGTACAAGGTTCGGCGTTTCAACTTCTTTGACTACGGGGTCACGAAGTTCAATGGCGACTATCTGGGGCAAGAGCTGCTGGACAAGGCGGGGGACCTGCAGCCCGGGGCAGAGGGGATCACCGGGAGCGGGGCGTTCAACAAGATCAACCCGAACCTGATCCCGCCTCGGCTGCGCGACAAGCTGGATGAGATCAGCCGGATGCAGAAGAATCCGGACGTGACGGTGCGCAGCCGCGGGGTGATGGAGAAGTGCAGCTACTGCATCCAGCGGATCAACTCGGCGAAGATCGAAACCAAACTGCAGGGGCTGGATGGGATCCCGGAAGGGTTCTTCCAGAGCGCTTGCCAGCAGGCGTGCCCCAGCGACGCGATTGTCTTTGGGGACATGCTGCTGGAGACCTCGCGGGTGAAGACGATGCGTGGGCATGCCCGCAGCTACGCCCTGCTGGGGTACTTGGCGACTCGCCCGCGCACCAGCCACATGGTGCGGGTGATGAACCCCAACCCCGCCCTGTGCGACGCGGCCCGCAAGGAAAGCTGGGAGAACCCCTTCGAGCATGGCGAGCACGGCGCGCACGGCGACGGGCACGAAGGGCACGACGAACACGGGACCGAGCACCCCGGCGAACCGGGTGCGCATTCGTTCTTTGATTCCACCCGTGGGCGAGCCGATCGCGGCTACGCCCTGAGCCTGCGAGTTCTTGGCGGGAGCACGCATGACCATTCATCCCCACCCCGATGACATCACCTCGCGCCGCCTGGCAGGGCTCGCCCAGCCCGCGGCCTTGGGCAACGACCCCGACCCCTCCACCGGCGATGGCACGCTCATCGATACCCCCGGCGTGCGTCCGCCCCTGGTGCTCAACAACCGGTCCTTCGGCGACGTGACCAACATCATCTGCGGCTACACCGAGAACAAGGTTCCTGTGTGGTGGTACCCCATGGCGGCCATGACCGCCGGGCTCGCTAGCCTGATGGGGGCGTTCATCCTCTACCTGGTGATCACCGGCATCGGCGCCTGGGGCCTGAACAACCAGGTCGACTGGGCGTGGGACATCACCAACTTCGTCTTCTGGATCGGCATCGGGCACGCCGGGACGCTGATCTCGGCGATCCTGTGCCTGCTGAAGCAGAAATGGCGCACGGCGGTGAACCGGGCGGCCGAGGCGATGACGATCTTCGCGGTGATCTGTGCCGCCACCTTCCCGGGCATCCACATCGGACGCCAGTGGATGGCGTGGTTCCTCTTCCCCATCCCCAATGCCAACAACATCTGGCCCAACTTCCGGTCCCCCTTGCTGTGGGACGTCTTCGCGGTGTCGACCTACGGCACGGTCTCGGCCCTCTTCTGGTTCCTGGGCATGGTGCCCGACCTGGCGACGCTGCGCGACCGGGCCGACCGGCGCTTGCGTCAGAACCCTATGGGCAGCCCGCTGGTGGTGCCCTTTCTGCCCTTGCGGGTGGATCAGCTTCGCGCGTACATCTACGGGTTCCTGAGCCTGGGGTGGCGGTTCAGCAGCCGCCATTGGCACCGGTACGAGGCGGCCTACCTGATCCTGGCGGGAATCTCGACGCCCCTGGTGCTCAGCGTGCACAGCATCGTGTCATTCGACTTTGCAACGAGCATTGTGCCCGGGTGGCACACGACGATCTTCCCGCCCTACTTCGTGGCCGGGGCGATCTTCGGCGGGTTCGCGATGGTGCTCATGCTGCTGATCCCGGCGCGTGAGCTCTACCCGAACATGAAGGACTTTGTGACGCTCCGCCACCTGGAGAACATGTCCAAGATCATCCTGCTCACCGGCTCGATGGTGGGCTTTGCCTACTCGATGGAGTTCTTCATCGCCTGGTACGGCGGCAACCAGTTCGAGCTCTACGCCTTCAAGAACCGGGCCTTTGGGCCTTATTGGTGGGCGTACTGGACGATGATCTCGTGCAATGTGATCAGCCCGCAGCTCTTCTGGAACAAGAAGCTGCGAACGACACCCGCCGTGATTTTCTTCGTGTCGACGCTGGTGACGATCGGGATGTGGTTTGAGCGGTTTGTGATCATCGTCACGAGCCTGCACCGGGCGTATCTGCCGGGTGAATGGGGGATGTTCCACCCAACGCCGGTGGACATCGGCATCTTCGTGGGGTCGATCGGGCTCTTCCTGCACTTGTTCTTGCTGTTCATGCGGTTCATTCCGATGTTCGCGATGGCGGAGCTGAAGGCGGTCTTGCCGCAGGCTAGCCCGCACAGTCATGACGATCACGCCGGCGCGCCGGACCACGGGACCAGCGGTCAAGCGGCTCACGCCGGGGGAGGACACTGACAATGGCCGCGAGCAATCGCATCTATGTGACCGAGGCGAACGAGCCGATTTACGGGATCCTGGCGGAGTTTGCCACCCCCGCGTCGGTGTGTCACGCGGCCGAAGCCGTGCGCGACGCCGGGTACCACAAGTGGGACACCTTTACCCCCTTCCCGATCCACGGGATGGAAGAGGCGATGGGCGTCAAACGCACCAAGCTTCCCATGCTGGTCGCGGCGGGTGGGTTCACCGGTGTCGGGTTGGCCTACCTCATGCAGTGGTGGATGTCGGCGGTTGACTACCAGATGGTGACCCAGGGCAAGCCCTATCACAGCTGGCAGGCCTTCGTGCCCATCACCTTCGAACTTGGGATTCTCTTTAGCGCCTTCACGGCGATCATCGGGATGCTGGCCCTCAACGGCCTGCCCCGCTGGAATCACCCGCTCTTCAAGAAGGAACGCTTCCTCAGCAGCAGCGACGACCGGTTTTTCGTGTGCATCGAGGCCGGCGATACCAAGTTCGATCCAGATCGGACGCGGGCCTTGCTCGAAAAGGCCGGCGCGACGAGCATCGAGTTGGTCGAGGAATAAGAAGGCACTGGGCATTAGGCATTAGGCAAGCGGGGAATCCGGAAGGCAACCATGACTATGAATCAACTCACGCGAACGCTTCTGGTCGTCGGCCTCGGGGTCGGCGTGTCCGGCGTTGTCTCCGGGTGCCGGGGCGATCGCGAAGACGCGCCACCCCGCCAGTTCTTCCCCGACCTTGACGACAGCCCCAAGTGGAAGCCTCAGTCCAAGAGCGACTTCTACTCCGACTCGCGCACCATGCGCAAGCCGGTGGTGGGGACCGTGGCCTTCAGCACCTCCAGCTTCGTGCCCGCCGAGGCGTGGGCCGACCACTGGAAGCAGAAGCGGACCGACCTGCTCAAGGAAGACCGCGAGTTCTACGAGGGGATCACCGGGTACGACAAGGACGGCAAGCCTGTCTTCGTCACCAAGATCCCCTCGAGCGTGGTGGTCGATGATGCGCTGATTCGGCGTGGGCAGGAGCGCTTCAACATCTACTGCAGCGCGTGCCACGGGTACTTGGGGGATGCCAAGGGGACCGTCTCGGCCCTCTACAACCCGGTCCCGGCCAGCTTCTACGACCCGACCTTCGCGGATCCGAAGAACGTGCGCTCGCAGGATGGGTGGATTTTCCACACCATCCGCTGGGGCAAGCCCGGCGGCGGTGCCGACGGCAAGATGAACATGCCCGCCTATGGGCACGCCGTCAATGAGCGCGACGCGTGGGCGATCACGGCGTACGTGCGGGCGCTGGGGGCCTCCCGGCAGGGCACCATCGAAGATGTCCCCGAGGCCATGCGGGATCAACTGCTCAAGAAGCGCTCGGCGATCAGCACGCCCGGGCCCGGGGTCGCGTCGACGGGGGGTGTGAAGTGAGCCAACTGACTGCCGATATGAAGCACGGGCACGGACACACCGACAAGGCCCATCTGCTGCGCCCGGCCAACATCAGCCTCCAGCATGGTGCCGGCCGCGGGCTCGGGGTGGGGCTCTTGGTCATCGGGGCCGCCCTCAGCCTCATCGTGCTCGGTGCCGGAGCAGCCGGCGCGGGCGGACTCTCGCTCAAGCACGCCATCGGGGCCTACATGGTCGGCACCATCGGCGTGCTGGCCATTTGCCTGGGCAACTTGTTCCTCGTGCTGGCCTTTCATCTCACCAATGCCGGTTGGGTCGCCACTATTCGTCGCCAGGCCGAGAACATCGCCAGCTACCTCCCGCTGGCTTTTCTGATGGTGCTTCCTGCCCTCATCGCGGAGATCGCCACGCACGGCAAGCTCTTCCTGTGGCTCAATCCAGCCTACTACGGCGACGAGTTGTTGCTCGCTAAGCAAGCCTATTTCTACGCGCCGCTGCACATCACCGACCCTGAGACGCACAATCCCCTGACGACCCCGGTCTTTCCGGTCTTCTTTGTGTTGCGGACGGTGCTCTACGGCGTGATCTGGACGTTCCTCTCGCGAACCATGGCCAAGTTGAGCCGCCAGCAGGACGAAAGCGGCGACATCGCCCTCTCGGCCCGGGCGCGGTTCACAGCGTCGTGGGGAATGGTGCTCTTTGCCCTCTCCACCGCCTTCGCAGGCTTTGACTACCTCATGTCGCTGGACTTCAAGTTCTTCAGCACCATGTGGGGGGTCTACTTCTTCGCCGGGGCGATCTTCTCGGGGACGGCAACGCTGATCCTCACCCTGGCCCGCCTGCGCGGCAGTGGCAAGCTCCAGGGCGTCGTGACCAAAGAGCACTTCCACGATATGGGCAAGCTCCTCTTCGCCTTTACCGTCTTCTGGGCGTACATCAGCTTCAGCCAGTACTTCCTGATCTGGTACAGCAACATTCCCGAAGAGACCGCCTTCTATCTCTATCGCAGCGATGTCAACTCTCCCTGGCGGGGCCTGGGGATCTTCCTCATGATCGGGCACTTCATCGCCCCGTTCCTCATCATTCTCGTGCGGGGTGTGAAGCAGCGTCCTGCCCTGCTGGGCGCCATGGCGGCCTGGGCCATTTTGGTTCACATGCTCGACATCTACTGGGTGGTGCGCCCCATGGTCGACGCCGGCGATGGCGCCCGCCCGGGTCTGGAGAACGGCTTCTGGGCCGACGTCTTGGGCATCGTTGGGCCCTTGATCGCCTTGCTGGGCTACCTCATCTACCGGGTCCCGGCGAGCTGCCTGATCGTAAAGCGCGACCCCTACCTCAACGAGGCGCTCGAGCACCGTAACTACGTGTAAAGCCAGGGGCCAGTCGCGGGAAGTGAATAGTTTGATACTTTGTTCGGGAAATGTTTGAGAGACTCGTGGAAGTAGCGGTAGTATTGTGAGACAGTAATCCGTCCGGCCTTGCAGGACGAATAGAGGATGCGGGCCGAGGGGCTCGCGGGCAGAGTGGCGCGGCCAGCCGCGTCGGAAGGGGTTTGGCAATGGGTGGACATGGCGACAATCACGGACACGCTGGTGGCCATGGCGGGGACCACGGGCACGCGGACTCGTGGCACCATCACGATGCTGTGATCGAGGGAATGCCCCAGCAGGAGCATGTGGCGAGCATCAACACCAACCGGCTGGCGCAGTGGTTCATTGTGCTGATCGTTGCGCTGGTCGTCTTCATGCTGGCCGTCGCGCTCTACTTCAACGGCTTTGTGACCCAGGCCAAGAGCCTGGCGGTGGAGACGGACATCGGCAGCCAGGCCCGGACCCTGCGGAACGCGGCCTTTGCGACTCTCTCCACGGATGGCAACCCCGAAACCTACGACTGGGCGGATCCGCAGGCGGGCAAGGTGCAGATCCCCATCGAGAAGGCAATGAAGAAGACGGTGGAGAAGTACGGCGGCGGCAAGTAGGGCCCGCTGAGTTGAGTCTGGGGGTAGAAAAAGGAAGGCGCTGTATGGTCGGTGGCAAGGTCAATCTGAGGTGGGCAATGCTCGCGGCGCTGATCGCGGCCTGGGTGGTTGCGCCCCGGGCGATCGCCCAGACCCTCAATCGTGCCCCGATGCAGATTCAGGGGATCGATGTCGAAGAGCACATTGGGCGGCAAGTCCCCCCCGAACTCGCCTTCACCGACCAGACCGGGTCGAAAAGATATCTCTCAGAGTACTTTCGCAGCGACAAGCCATCCATCGTGCTGATGGTCTACTACAAGTGCCCGATGGTCTGCGATGTGCTCCTCTCCAAAGCCGTGGAAACGCTGAACGCTGTGGATTTCACCGCCGGCAAGGATTACAACCTGCTGGTCTTCAGCTTCGACACCCGCGAACATACCGAGGACGCCAAGGCTTCGAATCTGGTCCATCTGTCGAGCTACTCGCGTGGGCTGCCCGAGGGGGCCAAGGACGCGTGGCAGTTCCACACGGGCGATGTGGTCTCGAACAAGCAACTGGCGGAGGCGCTGGGGTTCAAGTATCGCCTCTTGGCGAATGGGGAGTACAGCCACCCGATTGCGAAGTTCGTGCTGACCCCGGACGGGCGGGTGAGCCGCAACTTGTATGGGTATCAGCAAGAACCCAAGGACATGAAGCTCGCGCTGATGGAGGCTTCGCAGGGGAAGCTGGTGCGGACGGTGGGCGAGCGCCTGATGAACTACTGCTACATGTTCGACGCCTCGACGGGGAAGTACACCCTGCAGGCAATGCGGGTGATGCAGATCGGGGCGCTGCTGACCTTGGTGCTGTTGACGGGGCTGATCGGTGGGCTGTTTGCGATCGAGGCGACCAGACGGCGCGCCAAGCGGGCGCTCTCACAGGCCGGGGCGCAGGCGGCGGCGGTGATCGAGGTGGTGC
>JAKFUN010000075.1 GCA_021732675.1 Phycisphaerales bacterium | reverse complement strand
GTGGTGGGGCAGGCAGGGGACCTGCTGGAAAGCATGTACAAGCGCGACGCGGGGTTCAAGGACTCGGGAAAGGGTTTGCCCGGGTTTGGTGGGATTCTGGACGTGATCGACTCGCCCGTGCTGGTCGCTCCGGTTGCATATTGGCTGCTTCATGCCTTTGAGGCGGGTGGGGTGTTGGTGGAATCCGTGAATGGGTCGAACTAGTCCGTTGACCCCGCTACACTGCCAGTAGGTCTGGTACGGAGCCCTCGATGCACGTCACGGCGAAGCTGGTCAACGTTTTTCAAGTAGATAAGCAACTGCGGGGTCTGCAGTCCCGACTTCGGTCGGCGGAGGCCTTTCTCTCTCAGCAGAGCAAGGACCTTCAGCAGCTGGACGGCAAGCGTGCCGCCCTTGACGCCCAGCTCAAGACGCACGCCGCCCAGGCTGCGGACCATCAGGGCGAGGTCGCCCGGCTGGACGCGAAGCTTGAGTCGATCCGCACGCAGATGAACTCGGCCCAGACCAACAAGGAATATCAGGCCTTCCTGACCGAGGTCAACAACTACAAGACCGATCGCGACCGTGCCGAGACTGCGGCTCTGGAGCTGTTGGCCAAGGCCGACGAGATCAAGAAGCAGTTGGCCGAGCTCGACTCCCAGCGTGGGGAGCGCGATCAGGTTCGCCAGGTCGCCTCGGGCGATCGCGATGCCCGGGCCCGCGAGATCCAGACTCAGGTTGCCGAGCTGAAGGCGAAGCGCGATCAACTCGCGGCTGACGTCCCGCCCGCCGCGTTGGCCACCTTGGATCGCCTGCTCTCTCAGCGTGGCGAAGAAGCGATGGCGAGCATCGACGTTCAAGATCGCAAGCGACACGAGTACACCTGCGGCTCGTGCCAGATGAGCATCCCCGTTGACGCGGTCAATGGTCTGCTGACCAACGGCAAAGTGACGATGTGTTCGTCGTGTCAGTGCTTGCTGTACATCGGCGAAGACGCCGCGCAGGCCTTGGTGCCTCCGACCGCCGCCTCACGCCGCTAACGAGCGATTTCGCCGCAGGCCTTGGGGTTCCCGCCGGGGTTGAGGTGAAGACGGCGAGGTCTAAAGACAGCCGGCGATGTTCGCAAGGTGGGCGAACCGGGGCTAGCGTCGGGGTGCTCCATGGGCCGCGATCCACTTCAGGCGATTCGCACTTGGTTCGCGTCGCGAAAGTGGCAGGCGTGGGAGTTTCAAACTCAGACCTGGGAGGCCTATCGCGCCGGGCGTTCGGGGCTGGTGCAGGTGGCGACCGGGGCGGGCAAGACGTACGCAGCCTACTTGGGCCCGTTGGCGGAGCTGATTGATGAAGCCGCGTCCCCGGGGGGCCTTTCGCCCGGGCTCAAAGTGATCTATGTGACGCCCTTGCGGGCGGTCTCGCGCGATATCGAGCTGGCTCTGCGCGAGCCGGTGCTGGAGCTGGGGGTATCGATCACGGTGGAGAGCCGCACGGGCGACACGGCCAGCTCGGTGCGGGCGAGGCAGCGCGAGCGTCTGCCCCATGTGCTGGTGACGACGCCGGAATCCCTCACGCTGCTGCTGACGCGGGCGGATGCAGCGACTCAGCTGGGCGGGGTGCGCTGCGTGATTCTCGATGAGTGGCATGAACTGCTCGCCAGCAAACGCGGGAGCCAGACCGAGCTCGCCATGGCCCGGGTGCGGAGGTTTTCGCCCCAGTGCAGAACGTGGGCGCTGTCGGCGACGCTGCCCAATGCGCAGGCCGCGGCCATGGCGGCGGTGGGGGTGGGGGGAGACACCGCTCTGGAGAGCAAAGCCACCAAGAGGGGCGGCGCCGCCCAACGCAGCCAGGAACCCGTCATCATCCGCGCTGACATGGAGAGGCCGGTCATCATCGACAGCATTTTGCCGCAGGGCAGCACGCGCTTGCCGCTGGCTGGGCATCTGGGGCTGGTGATGGCCGGCGAGGTGGCCGCCGCCCTTGACCCTGCCGTGCCCACGCTGATCTTTACGAACACTCGCAGCCAGGCGGAGCGCTGGTTCCACGCGTTGCTGGCGATCAAGCCGGAATGGGCGGAGATCGCCGCGCTGCACCACGGCAGTATCGATCGCGATGAACGCGAGCGCGTGGAAGCTGGGCTCAAGAGCGGGGCGATTCGGATCGTGGTCGCGACGTCGTCGCTGGATCTGGGCGTGGACTTTGCGCCGGTGGAGCGTGTGCTGCAGGTCGGTTCGCCCAAGGGGATTGCACGCCTGGTGCAGCGGGCCGGGCGTTCCAGCCATCGCCCGCGCACGCCGTGCCGCATTTCGTGCGTGCCGACGCACGCGCTGGAGCTTATTGAAATCGTGGCGGCCCGCGATGCGCTCGCCAGGGGCGATGTGGAGCCGCGCGAGCCGATTCCCTGCCCGCTGGATGTGCTGACCCAGCACATGGTGACGTGTGCGCTGGGTGGCGGCTTTGTGCCCGACGAGTTGTTCGCAGAGGTCCGCCGTGCCTGGTCGTTTCGCGAGCTTTCCCGCGCCGACTTTGATTGGTGCCTGGCCCAGGTTCGCCACGGTGGAGAGGCCTTGAAGGCCTACCCGGATTACCGGCGGGTTGAGGAAGAAAACGGGCGGATGGTGGTGAAATCATCGCGAATCGCGCTCATTCACAAGTTCAACGTGGGCACCATCACGGGCGACACCACCGTGGAGATTCGCTACCTGGGCGGGCGCAGCCTGGGGCGCATCGAAGAGACGTTTGTCGCGGGCCTCAACGAGGGCCAGCGGTTTGTGTTTGCCGGCAAGGTGCTGCGTTTCGTGATGATGCAGGATTTGGTGGCCTATGTGAAGCCGGGATACGGGCAGGCACACCTCACGCCCATCTGGGGCGGCACGCGACTGCCGATTTCCGAGTCGCTGTCTCGCGCGATTCGCCAGACACTCGAAGACCTCTCGCGCGGGCGGGCCGATTGCCCGGAGTTGGTGCACGCCTTGCCGGTGGCCGAGATTCAGGCGCGCGAGAGCGTGATCCCCGGTGCCGACGATGTGCTTATTGAGATCACGCGAACGCGCGAAGGGACGCACGCGTTTGTGTTTCCGTTTGAGGGTCGGCTTGTGCACGGGGGGCTTGCGGCCGTTGTGGCTCTGCGTCTGACTCGCGTGCACAAGGCCACGTTTTCAATCGCCGCGAATGACTATGGGTTTGAGATTGTCTCGGCCGACGATCTGCCATTTGAAGACCTGCTCACGCCCGGGCTTTTCAGCAAAGCGAAGCTGGCTGAGGATGCTGCGGAGAGTTCCGGCACCAGCTTGCTCGCCAAACTCCAGTTTCGCGAGGTGGCCCGCGTATCGGGGCTGGTGATTCAGTCTTTGCCGGGCCGGGCCCGCTCCGGCAAGCAGCTGCAGGCCAACGCGGCCCTCATGTACGACGTGCTCAGCGAGTTTGACCCGGGCAATTTGCTGATTGAGCAGGCCCGGCGCGAGGTGATGGACAAGCACTTTGAACAAAGCCGGTTGGGGCGTACGTGCGATCGCCTCTCCGGCGGGCGCTTGCGTATCGTGGTCACCGCCCGTCCCACGCCCCTGTCGTTTCCGTTGCTGATCGAGCGGCAGGCGGGGCGCCTGAGCAGCGAAACGATTCTGGATCGCGTGGCGAAAATGCGCGACAGTTGGGTGAGTGGCGTTGTGAAGGCTACACGCACGCAGGAGGCTTCGTCACCGTGGAAGGCAGCGTCAGACTCTGGTTCGCGCCCCAAGCCGCCAGTGTGGGACGACGCGCTGCCGGTGCCCAAGATCGAGGTCGAGCCAGCCCAGAAGCCCAGGCGACGCCGCCCGCCTCGGCCAACGATCCCGCGTTGGTGACGCTGCTGCCCCAGCGGGCGGCTCTCTGGGGCGTTGGCCGGACCCTTCTCGTCGCTGACCTGCACCTTGGGAAGTGCGAAACCCTTCACGGCGCGGGGGTGCCCGTGCCCGGGGGCGTTCATGTCGAAGCCCTGGCACGCTTGGGCGACGCGATACGCGTGAGCGGGGCCCAGCGCGTGCTGATTCTGGGTGACCTCTTGCACGCACCCGCGGGAAACACCAAGGCGATGATCGACGGGGTGGCCGCCTGGCGAGCAACGTTTCCGCTCCCCATGCAACTGGTGGAGGGGAACCACGACCGGCGCGTGCGCGAGGCGGCCGACGCGTGGAACATCGACCTGCTCGGGGCGCGACACTTAGAGCAGGGCGTGCTGTTCACCCACGCGCCCACCGCGGACATCGGCGAGAGCGTCTATGCCTGGTGCGGGCACCTTCACCCCGCAATCAAGCTTCACGGCGGGCGATTGCCCTTGAAACTCGCGTGTTTTCACTTGACGCCACGCGTTGGTGTGCTCCCCGCGTTTAGCCGCCTGACCTCTGGCGCAGGTCTGCGCCGTGGGCCCGGCGACCGGGTCTTCGCCATCGCCGAGGGATGCGTGGTCGAGGCGTGAGCCTAGCGCTGCTCGTTGAGCCTTCCGATGGCCTGCTTTACAAAGGCCGCGTGCTTCGACACCCGGAAGTCCGCGGCCACCACGTCCATCACCTTGCCGTCGCGACCGATGAGATAGGTGAGGCGCCGCTTACCAAAGGGCAGCCCGAACCATCCCTCAGCGCCGTACTTCTTGCCCACTTCGTTGCCCGGGTCGGCGAGCAAAAGAAAGTTCAATCCGTGCTTGCTCTTGAAGGCGGCCTTGCTCGTGGCGTTCTGCGGGCTGACGCCCACCACCCGCGCGCCGACGGCTGCGAGTTCAGAGGCCGCGTCGCGATACATGCATGCCTCGGCGGTGCACACCGGCGTGAAGTCCGCGGGGTAGAAGTACAAAATCAGCGGGCCCTGCGCCAGCAACTCCGAGAGGGTCACCGTTGTGCCACTGTCGCTGGTGAGTGAAAAAGCTGGAGCCACTTCGCCTGGGTTGAGCATGCGTGATGGTCTGGGGGCTGCCCCACAAAGGCGAATCGATGTCGTACCCTCGCACATGCCCGGCGCCGAGCGAACTTCCATCACCTCGACACTGCTTATCGGCAGCGTGTTGGTCGTGTGGGGGTTGAGCGCGATCGGCGCGTACTGGGTGACCCAGATCACCGGCACGCCCGTCATTATCTGCCCGCTGCGCCGCTTCACGGGTATCCCCTGCCCCACCTGTGGCGGCACCCGCGCGTTCGTCTCTCTCGCGACACTACACCCGCTCGAAGCCCTCGCGTTCAACCCGCTGGTGACCATCGGGCTGGTGATTGGGCCGATCTGGGCGATTCGCCGCAAGACTCGCGGCCTGCGCCTGCTCGATTGGCACCCGGCATGGCAAGTCCTGGCGCTGCTGGGCGTGCTGGTGACTGCCAACTGGGCGTATTTGCTGTGGAACGAACTCGGCATTTGATGCCTGGATGCCACGTGCCTTGATGCCTTCTTTGTTTCGCCCTGCGCGCCCAGGCGCGGTACGCTCTGCCATGCAACCCGCCGCACATGCCGCCAAGTTCGACACCCCCGTCGCCGAGCGTTTCCGCTCCTTTGGCAAGTCGATCTTCGCCGAGATGACCGCATTGGCCGCGGCTCACAAGGCTGTCAATCTCTCACAGGGTTTTCCGGATTTCGACGGTCCAGCCATCGCCCGCGAGGCCGCCATCGCGGCCCTTAACGCCGGGCACTCTCAGTACGCCCGCATGATCGGAGTTCCCGCCCTCAACCAGGCCATCGCCCGACGCTGGGCCCGCGCCGGGCGGGGCGAGATCGACCCCGAGGCCCACGTCACCGTCACCGCCGGGTGCTCCGAGGCGATCGGGGCGGCCCTGGTCGGCCTGCTCAATCCCGGCGATGAAGTCATCATCTTCGAGCCTTATTTTGACTTTTACACCGCCTGCGCCGCGATGGCGGGGGCGGTGCCGCGCGTGGTGACGCTGCATCCGCCGGCCGCAGGTGGCCAGGCCATGGGTGGGCGGGCGGTCCCCGCCGGGTCTTCTTCCTCTGCTCCCGCCCACTTCTGGTTCGACGAGTCCCAGCTCCGCGCCGCGTTTACCCCGCGCACCCGCGCCATCATCATCAACACGCCCCACAACCCGACCGGTAAGGTCTTTTCTCGTGCCGAGCTTGAACTCATCGCAACCCTCTGCCAGCAGCACAACGTCGTCGCGATCTCCGACGAGGTGTACGAGCACCTGACCTTTGACGCTGCCCAGCCCCATATCAGCATCGCGACCCTGCCGGGCATGTGGGAGCGGACCATCACCCTTTCAAGTCTGGGCAAAACCTTCAGCCTCACCGGCTGGAAGGTCGGCTGGTCGATCGCGCCGCCCGCGCTCACGGCCTGCGTGCGTGCCGCCCACCAGTTCATGGTCTTCAGTGGCTCCACCCCCATGCAGCACGGGGCCATCGCCGTGCTCGACTCTGGGGATGAGTACATCGCGGGTTTGAAAGAGCTCTACGCGGCCAACCGCGACATGCTGAGCGACACGCTCCGCCAGTGCGGGCTCACCGTCTTTCCCAGCTACTCCACGTACTTTCTGATGGCCGACCACACCGCTCTCGGCTATGAGAGCGACCGCGCGTTCTGCGAGCACCTCACCAAATCGGTCGGCGTCGCGGCGATCCCGCCCAGCGTCTTCTACCTCACATCTGGAATGGGCAAGGACCTGGTGCGGTTCGCTTTCTGTAAGAAAGCGGAAACCATGCGCGAGGCCTGCGATCGCCTGAAGCGAGGTCTCACCCGCTGATCCTGCCGCGACCTCTACTGCCCCTGGTCGCCGCTCCCCACGCCCGCCCCCGCGACGCAGCACAGGTAGGGCGTCTGCGGATTGCCAGCCCCGTAACCACCGGCCGCCCACAGGTGGTCCTTTTCGTCGCTGCGATCGAAGATCTTCTGACCTTCGACCCAGGTCTGTTCCACATGGGTGTAGACGCTGAGGGGGTCGCCGCTGAGAACCAGCAAGTCCGCGTCCTTGCCGGCCTCCAGTGAGCCCACCCGCGTGGCTAGGTCAAGCTCTTCGGCGCCGGTGAGAGTCAGGGCCCGCAGGGCCCCCGCGCGGGTCATGCCTGCCCGCACCGCAATCGCCGCCGATCGCATGAAAAGGCGCGAATCGGTGATCCAGTCATCAGTGTGAAACGCCACGGGCACCCCGGCCTTCTCGAGAATGGCCCCGGTCGCCCACGTCATTTCCGCCGCTTCCAACTTTCCCCCTGGGCTGTCGATCACGATCACCGAGCACGACGCCCCGGCCTGCTTGATCTCGCCTGCCACCTTCCACGCCTCGCTCACATGATGCAGCACGACATGAAACCCAAACTCCTTCGACAAACGCAGCACGGTCATGATGTCGTCGGCGCGATGGGTGTGGTGGTGAACGATCTTTTCGCCCCGCATCGCCTGGGCCAATGTCTCCAGGCCCAGGTCACGCGCGGGCATTTTGGCCTCATCACCCCCGGCCCGTTGGATCTTCGCGTCATATTCCTGGGCCTTGATGTACTGCTCGCGCACCAACGCTGCGGCTTTGCCCCGCGTTCCCGGGAACGGCGCCGCCCCCTGCGGGTTGGTGCCGTTGGCCATCTTGATTCCCCCCAGGGGCGTCCCCTGGTTGGGTTTGAGCGGATCTGGCCACATGAATAGATCTTCGATGCGTTTGGCCTGGCCCGCCCTGGCGCGATTCTTAAGGTAAATCGTCTGCCCGCTGAGCAGGTGCCCCGAACCTGGCATCACGTTCAGCGTCGTGATTCCTCCGGCGAGCGCACGCCGAAAGCCCGGCTCAAAGGGGTTCACCGAATCCAGCACCCGCACATCGGGCTGAATCGGGGCGCTGCCGTCGGCCCCGCCGATTCCGCCCACGTGGCTGTGCGTGTCCACCAGCCCGGGCATGATCACTTTGCCGGTGCAGTCGATGGTCGTCGCGTTGGCTGGCACCTTGACTGACTTGGCCGGACCCACCGCCACGATGCGTCCCTCGGCAATGACGACCACCCCGTCGGGAATCTCTCCCCCCGCGATGGGGATGACCTTGGCGTTGATGAACGCGGTCGGTGTCGATTGCGCCCAGGCGCCCGGGGCCAATCCAGAAATTGCAACACAGCACGCCAACGCGAAAATCGGGGTCTTCATTCCCGCAGCATACCACTCCTTCGCCGCGTTTGGGAGCTGAAAAGCGCACCCCGGGCGTGCTTCAGGCGAACATCGCCTCCAGCGCGCGAGAGTAGATCCGGTCGGTGATCTCTCCGCCCCCCGCGACGCCCGAGAGGGCCTCCATCATCACCCCCGAGTTCACCTCCAGCACCAGCAACTCACCCCCGACCGAGACGACATCGATGCTCCCAAAGCGGAGATTCAGGGCCCGGGCGGCTCGCCCCGCCAGCGCCAGGTGCGCCCCCAGCGCCGGCTCCTGGTGATCCAGCAGCCGAACCGACGCCCCTTGACCAAGGTTGTGCCGCCAGTTGAGCAGTCGTTCCTCGCCGGGCGCGGGAACCTCCCGCAGCAAGGCCGCGGCTTCCGCATCGAGGCTCGACAAGTACCTGCCCAGTTCGGCGCTGACGCCCTCGCTCGCCACCCGAGCCGCGATCAGCTCGAGCACCGTGCGCCGCCCATCGCCGACGACCCCCAGTCGGTCTTTGGCGTAAGCAACCTGGCAATGGCCATCCAGCAGCACCAGCCGCGTTTCCTGCCCCACCTCGACGAACGGGCACAGCGCCACCCCGTGCCCGGCGGAAAACAGCCTGAGCACCGCCTCTTCTAGCGCCACGGGGGTGCGAGCCCGGTAGACATCGCGCCCGCCCGTCCCCGCGTTGTCCTTCACCACCACATCGTGCCCGCATGCTTCGAAGTACTGCAGCATTCCCGCCCAGTTGCCGGGGTGGCGCACATAGCGAGCCATCTCGGGGTGCAGAAAGAGCCGATGGGGCACGCGCGGGACGCTCGCCTCTGCGAGCACATCGCTCGTCGCAGCCTTGTCGCACGCGATGGCGTGCGTGGCCGCCGGGTTAATGTCAAACGAGTACCCGTGAATATGCCGCACTATGGGGCCGCGAGTGAGGCGCAGAATCCATCCCTCGCCCAGGTCGGTGACGAGAATCCCGCGTGGCTCGCACAAGCGTCGCACCACGCGGCTCAGGACTCGTTGGGTGTTGAGTTGACTCATGCAGCCCGGCTCACCGGTAGCGTCCCAGCAGTTCGAGAATGATCGGCTGATCGCGCTCGATCTGCACGCTCTTGCGCCAGGCGCCCAGGGCCTCCTGCCGCGCCGGCTCGTCGGTCTCGTTGCTGAAAATCCATTGGTTGATCAGGCACACCCCGATCCCGTTGTGGGCCGGATAGTTGTTGGGGTCGATCTCCACCGCCTTGCGATACGCCCCCAGCGACTCGTCGTAGCGCCGCAGGCGAAAGAGCCCAGAGCCGAGCCGCTCGTACGCGTTGGACGTGGGCTCGCTCTTGGTCAGTTGCTCGAGCGTGTTCACCATCTCTTCATAGCGACCAACCCGCCCCAGGCTCGTCGCCAGATTCAGGAGCAGCGGCGCCGAAAGCTCGGTCAACTCCGCCGCCTGCTGATACTCGACGATCGCTTCGGCATGCCGGTTCAGCAAGCTGTACGCGGCACCCAAGTTGGTGCGAGCCTCGGCACTCTTGGGGCTGATCTTCGCCGCCCGCTGCGCGTATGGCAGCGCCTGCCCCGGCTCGTTGAGCTGCAAGTAGGTCGTGCCAAGGTTCAAGTTGGAGTTGAAATCATCGGGCCGGATTGTCAGGGCCCGCAGGTACGCCCGAACCGCGTCGGACAGCCGGTCGAGAAGCTGAAGCGACAACCCGTGCAGGTACTGGGCGCTGAAGTTGGTCGGCTCCAGCGTCGCCGCCTGCCGATAGTTCTTTTCCGCTGCCGGGAAGTCACCCTTCTCGCGATAGATGTCACCCGCGCCCAGGTACGCCACCGTCAGCGTCGGATTGACCTCGATGGCCTTCTCAAACTGGGCCAGGGCCAGCTCGTTGTCGCCCTTGGCCACCAGGGCCTGGGCCTTGGTGACGGCCTCCTGCCCGGCGTCCGCCGAATCCGGCTCCTTGCTGACGCCTCCGGGCGTCACGGCCGCTTCCTTGCCGTTGTACTCCGGGGCCACCTTGGCCTGGCCACGTTTTTTGTAAGCCAGGGAATCCAGCGAGCTGCACCCCCCGACCCCCAAGCCCGTGACGATCAGCGCAGTCACTCCAACGCGTCCCAACATGTTTCGCGAGCGTTCGAACATTCCAATCCCCCCGGGGCCCAATGACGTGACGCATCTCATTCCCGAGCCACGTTAGGACATATCGGCCCGACGCCTACTCACGCCCTGATTTTGCCTTGTGAGATGCCTCGCCACGCGCGGCCTTCGGTGTCGCGGCCTTTGTCGCCTTGCCTACCTTGGTTGCTGCCTTTCCCGGCGTCTCTACTAATGCTCGCAGCCGTGAAAGGTTCACCTCATCCCAGTCTTTTCCGTTCGCGTCCTTGGCCTTGGGCGTTTCCAGAATCCGGGGCACCAGGGCCCACTCCGGGCGATTCATCACCTCAGCGAACCCGCTTTGGGCGAGCGTGGCCGCGGAGAATTCCCCCTCACCCGCGTGCGCCTTGGCCCCG
>JAKFUN010000211.1 GCA_021732675.1 Phycisphaerales bacterium | reverse complement strand
CCTCGCCCCCGCGCGCGCAAACCGGGGCCTCCCCCTCTAGTTAGAAGCACTGCGTCCCCTCGCGGCCGACTTCACCGGGCATCCAAAGGCTGAGCGACGAACTCAGGCTGGTCTCCCCCGTTGAAGTCTCCGCGTTGGTCACGCAGTGCCGAAGCGGTGTGTGGGCAGTCACACGCTCGCGTGCGCAATCGGGGAACCATCGCGGCCTTCACTTCCCTCTCTCGTGGCACGGGCTCCCAGCCCGCGTGCTTCCAATCCTTCTTTGGCCGCAGAGACGACCCGTACTATGCGGCCTCTTTGTTGTGGGGAACACACATGCTGCTCAGGCCCGAAGAAAGACCCGCGTCGGCGGCGTCTCGACAGACTCATCTCGACTGGCTGCGCGTCGTCGCGTTTGGCATTCTCCTGCTATTCCACAGCGCCATGCCTTTTACCTCGTTTGGCTGGTTCATCAAGGACCCACGCAACTCTCTTGCGTTTGATCTACCTGTCGTCTTCACGCACGAGTTTCGCCTTCAACTGCTATTCATTGTTTCAGGCGCCGGGCTGGCGCTGGCCGCCCGTTCTCGGGGCGTGCTCACGTTGGCCCGCGATCGCGTCAAGAGATTGCTGATCCCGCTGGCCTTCGGGATGGTCGTGACGCTGGTCCCTCATGCGTATTTTGAGCACCGATTTCAAACCCATTCCGACCCCGGGTTTTTCGAGTTCTGGGAGATGTATCTCAAGAGCGGTCCCGAGCCGCGCGGCCTGATCGGCTGGAAGCACCTGTGGTTTCTCGCCTATCTCCTGCCCATCTCACTGTTCCTGTTGCCTCTGGCGAGGGCCGCCGCACGCGGGGGTGCGCCTCGCGGGTGGGGCGACCGAATGGGGACCTTGCCCTCCTGGGCGTTGCTCTGTCTCATGCCGCTGCCGTGGATTCTGATCGAAGTCCTCTTGCGACGCTATGGCTACGAGGGAACACTTTGGAACGACCCTGCGGGCCTTGTGCAATACACCCTGTACGTCATTCTGGGGATCATGGCGGCTGTCAGCCCCGGCGTGCTCCGAGCCTTTGAGCGGGCGCGGTGGGTTGCATTCTGGATGGGAATACCAACCTTCATCCTCGCCGCGGGTGCCTATTTCTACTTCCGAAGCCACGGCCACCCACGCCCCGACACTGTGCCGCTCGTCGGTGCAGCCCGCGCTTTGAATACATCGATGTGGGTCATCTTCTTTGGCGGCACGGCGCGACGCTACGGCACCTCTCGCCCGGCTTGGCTTGCGAAGGCTAATCAGTTTGTCTACCCCTGCTATGTCGTTCACCAGGTTGTCATCGTCGCGATCGCGTTTTTCGTGGTGGGCTGGTCGATGCCGATCGGCATCAAGTTCGTCCTGATCGTGGTTTCCAGCACGGCGGCTACCTTGGGCATCGCGCTGCTTGCCGCCCGGGTTCCATTCCTCGGCCCCTGCCTGGGGTATTGGCCGCGCCGCTCGCTCGCCGATGAATCCCCGCCGCGGCAGACGTGATATCAAAGCGCCACCCCTTCACGAGTCTGTACCCCCGCAACTCGGTTCCTGGATTTCGCCCTCCTCCACGCTGCGCCCGCCCGCGAAGCATGCAACAATCCACCCCCTCGCGGCCTCGGTCCGCCGCGTTGGGCCCGGAGCTTCCCATGTCCCACAACGTGCTCATCCTCGGCGGCGGCAAGGTCGGCAAATCAGTCGCGGAGTTGCTGCTCGCCTGCGGCAAGGGGGCGTATCGCGTCACCGTTGCCGATCGCGATCCGGGTGTGCTTGCTGAGGCGGTGGACAATCTGCAGCGGCTCAAGACGCTGGTGCCGTTTCCGGTTGAGTTTGCCTCGCTGGTGCTGGATGTCACCGACGCCGCGGCCGTCCGCAAGGCCCTCACCGGGCAGAACGCCGTCATCTGCATGTTGCCCTTCAACTTCGTCAAGGGCATCGCCGAGGCCGCGAACGAGATGGGCGTCCACTACTTTGACGTCACCGAGGACGTCGCGACCACCGAAGCAGTCCGCCAAATCGCTTCCAGCGGCCGCGCCAAAGTCGCCCTGGTCCCCCAGTGCGGCCTCGCCCCCGGCTACATCGCCCAGGCGGCCTACTCGGTGGCCAAGGAGTTTGACAAGGTCAACGACCTGACCCTGCGCGTCGGTGCCCTCTCCCAGTTCCCGACCAACCAGCTCAAGTACAACGTCACATGGTCGGCCGCGGGCGTCATCAACGAATACTGCGAGCCCTGCAACGTCATGCTCCACGGGCACAACGTGAAGGTGCCCGCCCTGGAGGGCATGGAGAAGTTCAGCTTCGAGGGCGTGGAATACGAAGCGTTCTACACCTCCGGCGGCGTCGGCACGCTCATCGAAACCCTCGGCAACGAAGGCCGCCTCAGCCACGAGGCCAACGTGGCGTACAAGACCATCCGCTACCCCGGCCATCGCGACCTGATGCAGTTCCTGCTCAACGACCTCGGCCTCGCAACCGAGCACGCCACCCCCTCGCCTAGCGGCCGCAAGTTTGACCGCTGGATGCTCATCGAACTCTTCGACCACGCCCTCGCCCGCACCCTCCAAGACGTAGTAGTGATCTTCGTCAACGGCATCGGCACCAAGGCCGGCCGCCCCTGGCAGGTAAACTTCCGCCGCCGCGTCCCCTCGACGCAGCTATTGGGCCGCATCTGGCCAGCCATCGAACTAACGACCGCAGCCGGCGTGTGCGCGATGGTCGACCTGCACCGCACCGGTAAACTGCCCCAGAAAGGCTTCGTTCGCCAGGAAGAATGCACGCTGGAAATGTTCAGCAGCACGATCTTCGGTTTGGCGTACGACCACCCGGAAAAGCTGGAGGCGGCGGTGTTGGCGAAGTAAACGTCTCGCCGAAGGCGGTCCGGTGTCTGCGCCGCGCTAGTCGTTAGTCATCTCGCAACTCGATCACTCGCTCGCCCGATTCGATTCTGGACTCGATCTCGCCAAGGTGGCTTCCAACCGTCGCCAGCAGACGCGAAGTAGCGCAGTTTCCAAGTCTCACCCAAATGAGGATGCCCCGATCCATCGCGCGGTTCGCCAGGTGAAAGAAGTCCTCGTCTTTGCTCACCACCACCCTCGCTTGGCGTCGCGCGAGCGTCCAGATGGTCTTGTCCGATGAATCCTTGGCCGCCATCGTCGAAACGTGAACACAATCGTGGCCACGTCGCTTCAGATACGCGGCAAGAGCGGGAGGCAGATTGGCATCGATAAGAAACTTCATGCGCTCCGGAGGACCGCGTGGTCAGTTTGACGGGCCGCGTACGCCATCGCAGCCCGGATGTCCTCCGCCTCGATGTACGGATAGTCCTTCAGAATCGCCTTCTCCGTCACGCCGACGCTGAGCAGTTCAAGGATGTCCGTCACGCGCATGCGGGTGCCGCGGATGCACGGGCGGCCGCCGCAAACGCCAGGCTTGATGGTGATTCGATCCAGCAGTGACTTGGCCATGATCTACTTTAGTCGTTCGGCAGTTTGAACGGGTGTCGGCGGGCCGCCCGTCTCTCGCGAGTATCCTTCGCCCTATGGCCAGGTCACCCCAAAAATCTCTCACCTACGCCGGCTCGGGCGTAGACATCGACAAGAAGGACGCTTTTACCGAATCGCTCGATTCGATGTTGCGGCGGACGCACACCGATCGAGTCATCCCCAACCCGGGGGGCTTTGCCGGGCTTTTCCGGCTTGACTACCGGGCCCGGCTCTTTGCCCGCAACTACAAAGACCCCGTGCTGGTCGCCTGCTGCGATGGGGTGGGCACCAAGGTCAAGCTCGCGGCCGACCTCAAGGTCTTCGACACCGTGGGCATCGACTTGGTGGCGATGAACGTCAACGACCTCATCGTGCAAGGCGCCGAGCCGCTGTTTTTTCTCGACTACATCGCGACGCCCGTGGTGGACACAGCCTTCCTCAACGACCTCGTTCGCGGCATCGCGGATGGCTGCCGGCGCAGCGGGTGTGCGCTGCTGGGTGGCGAGACGGCCAACATGCCGGACATCTACGCCAAGGGCGACTTTGACCTCGCCGGGTTCTGCGTGGGCGTGGTCGAGCTCGCCCGCGTGCAGAAGCCCACGCGGGTGCGGGTGGGCGATGTGGTGCTGGGGCTGGCGAGCGACGGCATTCACAGCAACGGCTACACGCTGGTGCGAAACGTGGTGAAGCAGGCCGGGCTGGACCTGGGCAAGGTGTATCCGGAGTTTGATGTGGCCAGCGGCCAGCCCAATGGCAAGGCGACCGGCTCAAACAAGAAGCCCCGCACGCGAAAGAAGGCGCCCGGCACCCCGCGCACGCTGGGCGAGGTGCTGCTCACCCCCACACGCCTCTATGCCGACCCGATCGTGCGCCTGCAACGGGGCTACCCGGTCAAGAACATCATTTCGGGCATGGCCCACATCACCGGCAGCGGGCTGGCGGGCAACCTGTGCCGGGCGCTGCCGCCGACGCTGGACGCGCTGGTCGACACCAAGTCGTGGCCTCGCCCGGCGGTGTTCAGCTTCCTGCAGGCCCACGGCAACATCCCCGAGCCCGAGATGTGGCGGGTCTTCAATATGGGGATCGGCTACTGCCTGATCGTGCGTCCCAGTTCGGCCCAGTCGGTGGCTGAGCGCCTCACCAAGCTGGGCGAGACGGTGTACCAGATCGGGCGGATCACGAAGGGGACGGGGCAGGTGAATCTGGAGTAGGGCAGTCGGGCACGCCCGGGATGCGCGAAGCGAATCCCGAGATTGGTGGTGACGGGCCGGATGGTCCGGGCCGCCTGAGCGACGGAGTGCTCTCGGGTGATTGAGGGTCAGACCTGCCGCGGGCGTTCGCGCAGCGATGTGGCGATGGCCAGCTCCTGCAGCTTCATGCTGGCGCGGTCCAGGGTTTCTTTGGCGCGATGCATCTGGTTGGCGTCCACGCTTTGCCAGTCTTGCTCGGCGCGAGAGATCAACGCGGCCAGCGTGGCGACGCCCGCGTCGAGCTCGGCGGCGTATTCGGGCGCAAGCTCGGTTCGGTGCTTGGCCAAGCGCTCGCCGATCCACTTCAGGTCGAGCTTGCCGTTGACGATGAGATCGACGACGCGATGTCGCGTCATGTCTTCGCGGGCGTGGCGGAAACTCTCTTGCTCGATGCGTTCGACCTCGGCCTGGGTCAGCCCGTGGGTGGGGACGACTTGCAGCGAGGCTTGTCTCCCGCTGCGACGTTCGACAGCGCTCACGTTCAGCACCCCGTTGGCGTCGACCGCGAAGGTCACCTCAAGCTGAGGGACGCCCGCGGGCATCGGCGGGATGCCCGAGACGGAAAACTCGCCCAGCTTGCGGCAGTCCGCGGCCATCTCGCGCTCGCCCTGATACACGCTCAGCCGAATCCCGGTCTGTCCATCCACGCTGGTGGAGAAGAACTCCTTGGCCCGCGCCGGCACGGTGCTGTTGCGGACGATCAGCTTGGCGACTGCCCCGCCCACGGTCTCGACCCCCAGGCTCAGCGGCAAGACATCCAGCAGCAGCGCGCCGCTGCGGGCCCCGCTCAGCAGGGCCCCCTGCACGCTCGCCCCCAGCGCCACCACCTCGTCGGGGTTCAGCGCCGTGTAGGGTTCCAGGCCAAAGGTCTCGCGAACTCGCCGCCGAACCAGCGGCACGCGCGTCGAGCCTCCCACCAGCACCAACGAGTCGATTGGCTCCCCCGCCAGGGCCTGCCGGGCCTGTTCCAAGACGCGCGTCGCGCTCACAATCGTTCGTTCGACCAGATCGCCGATCAACGCCTCCAACTCGCTGCGGCTGAAGGTTCGCGAGTAGGCGATGCTCTCGATGTCGAGCCGCACCAGCGCCGCCTCGGCGCTGCTGAGCAGGATCTTGACCCGCTCGGCTTCCTGCGACAGCAGCTTGGCGACCCCGGGGCTGGGCGTGGTGGCTGCGGGCACTCCGAGCAAGGGCGCCACCTCGCGCCACATGGCTTCTACCAGGGCGTGGTCGAAGTCGTCGCCTCCCAGGTGGGTGTCACCCCCGACTGAGAGGGCCTGAAAGAAGTACGGCTCGTCTCCTTCGCCGGGCGAAAGCCGCAAGACTGAGATGTCGAAGGTGCCCCCGCCCAGGTCGTAGACGATGACGTTGGTGGGCTTGGCCCCAACCCGCGGCAGGCCGATGCCGTAGGCGAGGGCGGCCGCGGTGGGCTCTGGCACCAGACGCACCACCTCCAGCCCGGCCAATCGCCCCGCGACGCGGGTGGCTTGGCGCTGCGCGTCGTCGAAGTAGGCAGGGACGGTGATGACGGCTTTGTGAACCTCATGCCCGAGGGCCGTCTGGGCCTGGGCTTTCAGAGCCTTGAGGATCGACGCCGAAACTTCTTCCGGAGAGAGCACCCGCTCGGGCACCCCAAGTCCGGCAGGGATCCGCACTCGGGCGGCTCCGCGATCACCGGCCACCACCTCGTAGCCGAGGTATCCAACGTCCGGGCCGGCGTCGGCCCGGCTGCGCCCCATCAAGCGTTTGACGCTGCTGACGGTGTGACGCGGGAAGAGCGTGGCTTCGAGCTTGGCCTGGGTGCCCACCACCTCGGGCTGGTTGGGGGCCTGGGGATAGCGGACGACGCTGGGGACCATCGAGTTGCCCTGCACGTCGCCCAAGATCCGCGGCCCGCGCGAGTCGCAAATCGCCACCAGGCTGTTGGTGGTGCCAAGATCGATCCCCACTATCACGTTTGGGTCGGTGGACAACTCGGATCCTTCTGGCGGGCAGGTGATGGCGGGGGGTGCGTGTGTCGGGCCAGGGCGTGGAGCTACTTCACCCAGGCGAGGGCGCGGAGCTCGTGGGCGAGGGCGGCGGCCGCGGAGTCGGGCGCGGGGTTCTCCAGCATGCGAGTCCGGCGCAGGCCATCGCCGGAGAGATAGATCACCGCCACCGGGCCTGAGCCGGCCTTGGGCACCCAGTCGTCGCTGACGGCTTTTCCGGCAGGGTTCTCTTCGTTCAGCACGTTGGTGGCGGACGCAAGCTCCCACACCCGGGTGGCCTGGCGGCGCGAGACGGTGCGCACCGCGCCGGGCAGGGGGGTGGTCACGGAACGATCACCAATCGCGGCACGCAACACCCAGTCGGGCCCTAGGACAAACCACGCGGGCTCAAGGTCGTCCGTCCCCGAGCCCGAAAGTGTCAGCGAGAGGCTGAAGTCCGGGGGCATCGGGTTTTCGCCCTTGGGGGCCGCGGCGCACGCGCCCAGCCCCAACGCGGCCAACATCCCGAGGGCTACCTGGCGGAAAGTGCGACACAGACGGTGGAGAATCATCCCGCGATTCTACGGGCGATGCACCCGGCGTGTGACCAAAGCCCGGCAAGAAACGCCCAGCGCGAGGCCCGCTCACGGGCAGGGCGCGCCGGCGATGACGTTGATCAGATAATCGATGTCGCCTTGGTCGCTGTTGCCGTCTCGATTGACGTCTGGGTCGCTGGGGGGATAGCTGATGGTCCCGGCAGCCAGGTCTTGCACCAGAGCGTCGATGTCGCCCTGGTCGGTGTTGCCGTCCTGGTTGTAATCCGCGGGGCAGGGGGCGGGCTGGCTGACGCCCCCGGTGGCGACCAGCGCGTACCCCTGAGTGCCGACGTTGACGCCGATCCCCAAGATGGAGATGGTCCACTCGCCCGCCACCGGCGCGTTGACCAGGACTTGCTCAAGGTTGTTGATCGAGTCGCGGTTTCCCCCCGGCGAAGACTGCCCGCCGACAAAGAAGTTGCCGAAATACACGTCCCCGGTGGGCGAGATGACGAGAAGGTCAAGGTCGTTGATCGGCGCGAAGGTGGCGTTGACCGCGGCCGGGGCGTCCGCCCAGGCCAGAGTGATCTTGAGGGGCTGGCCGGCGCTCACCTCCACCGGCACCGAAACCTGCGAGCCGGTCGAGAGTGCGTTGGGGGAGGAGTTGAAGACATCGCGAATCAAGAGACGCCGGTTGTCGCCATCGAAGTAGGTGGCGTTGTCGGCCTGGACTCTTCCCCAGCCCTCGCGGGCGCTGGGGAAGCCGGGCTCGCCAGTCATGTCCACTGCGGAGTTGACGAGGGCCGCCTTGATCAGCTGCCCGCTGGGCGTGAAGCCGTCGGAGGCGTTGGGGAGTCCTGAGGGGTAGAACCCGCTGGTGAAGTACTGGCGAATGAGTGCGCCGGCACCAGCCGCGGCCGGGGCGGCCATCGAGGTGCCGGTGAAGCTGATCACCCCGCAAGTCGTCGTGGAGCTGGAGGAAGCGGTGGAGCAGCCGGGGGCGGAGATTTCGGGCTTGCGCCGGCCGTCGGTGGTGGTGGCGCTGCCTCCGATGCACCAGAACTCCTGGCTTGCGACCCCGCCCAGATCAACGCCCCCGCTGGCGGTCACCGCCAGGCAGTTCTTCGCGTTCTCGGGGTTGGTCACCGGGGCCGACAGGTCGGTCACGGCGAAGACGATCAGGTTTTCTTCCTGCTCAAAGGAAATCGCGTCGATGGCGCGGCAGCCCCCGTCGTAGGTTCGAATGGAGCTGTCGCCCCAACTGTTGTTGTGAACGCGTGCACCTTGCGACGCATGCAAGTCGAAGCGCCCAAAGACGCCTGGCTCGCTCTGGCTGGGGAAGTAGTTGAATACGAACTTCGAGGCGTATGCGACGCCCCGGGTGTCGCCGGGGGTGCCGGCGTCGCCGCAGAACGTGCCTCCCACGTGGGTGCCGTGGGAGGAGGAGAGCAGAAACGTGTTGTATGCCAGGATCTTTCGATGGTTAGGACCGATGGGCACTGTGTCGGAGAAGGAGCAGTGGTTGATGTTGAGGTAGTTGTCGATCAGGCCCAGAATCTGGCCCTCGCCCCGCAGGCCACGGTCGTAGAGCGGGGTGTTGTTGACGGTGCCGCTTTGAACCAGGGCGCGAACCCGGGCGTTGCTGCGTTCGGTGTACTCGGCCTGGTGCTCGATGTACTGGACGTCCGCGCGGGCGGCAAGCTGGGCAACGTTCTGGAAGGGAAGGATGGCCGACAAGCTGGCCGCCCCGCCGACATGATCGATGTTGGTGATCTGGCATCCGGGCAGGGCCGACATGGCTTGCTGCAGGCTTTGCTCGGGCAGGCCTTCGAAGAGCCACACGGTGATGGCGACCTCCCCGGCCTGGGCCAGGGCCTGGCGGGGCGCGGTTTCCCAGTTGCGTCCGTTGGGGCCAGCGCCCACCAGCGGGTCCATTCGCCAGGCGTCTTGGTATTCACCGACCCAGGTGACAAAGCCCAGCCCACGCAGAGCCTGCGGGGTGGTTTGGTCGAGGTCGGCGGCAAAGGCGTTGAGGGGGAGATAGCCTCGGCGCAGAACCCCCGCGCCGGTCAGAGCCGCGGCCCGGGCTGGGTCCAGCGGGCCATCCAGCATGAGGACATAACGCTGGCCAGGTGCGAAGGGCTGGTCGCCTGCGAGTAGATTCGGAGTTTGCGTGGTGTCAACATCGCCGGTGCGAAGATTGAGCACCCCGGGCGTGGCGCGAACGATCGCCGGAACGACGTTGTCGGCCGCCAGCGCTGGCGCGATCCCGAAGGTCGCGCCAGCCAGGAGAACCAGCCCAGCCAAGCGGATCGCATCACGGCGTTGTGTCATGGGGTCTTTCATCGTTGTGCAACCGGGGACGGGGGCCGAGAATGGCGGACAGAGCACCGCCTTGTGCAGAAGCGTTTGACCAGATTGAATACGCATCCGGGCGCACGATGGATCGACACTTTGCGGAAAAAGCAGATCAACCGGCCTTACGCGGCCTGCCCGACCGGAATGTCCAGCAGCCGCGCGATGGCGAGGCGCCACGGGGCGACCACCGGATGGCCCAGGGCTTGGAATGCCGCAGCCCGCGACGGGGCGAGGTGGAGAAACCTATCAAGCTCCGAACTGCGCAGCAGTTGTTTGGCCTTGGGATGGACATTGACGACGACCAGCTCGCCTCCAAGTTCGCGGCAAGTACGGGTGAGCTCGATGAGGGTGTTGATCCAAGCACAAGAAAATCGCCCGACACCGGCCAAGTCCACGAGCATGCGCCCGTTGCTTTGAGTGGCGATGTCCCGCAAGGCCGGGGCAAGCGCCTGGGCCTGTTCGTCGAGCAGGGCCGGGCAGGTAATCCCCAGAACCGCGATGTCGCCGACCTGGCTGAGGGTGAACATCGTGTCTGGAAGGGGGGAACCGTTGTGGAGCTGAATCATGGGTGTCCTCACGCATGGGCTCGCGAAGCGGGGACGACACGCACCCGCCAACGCGAACCCGACCAACGAGGAAGTGCCATACCCGGGGCGATCTTGCCACCGGCGTGGAGATACGCCGTACGAGGTGATTACGAACACGCGGAATGGAGTGGTTATCCGTGCGTTCTCCGGACGTCCGCCCGAGTTATCGTCCTGCAGGGCACGGTGTCCGGTTTCGGGGCGGGGTTTGGTGACGTTCTTGCGCCGCTGGCGCATCGTGACTATCACTTGTCGCGGGTTCGTTGGTCATGGGACCGAACAAGCCGCGAGCGAAGGGAAAATACCGGCATGAGCACACGGTTGATCGAACTTGACGGGCTCACGAAGCGGTTCGGGGGCGGTTCGGGGTCTATTTTGGCAGTGGACGGGG
>JAKFUN010000030.1 GCA_021732675.1 Phycisphaerales bacterium | reverse complement strand
GGGCGGCGCGGGGGGGCCGACTGGCTGCAACGCCCGCTTGACGGCGTTGGGGGTGCTCACGCCCATCCCCACGAACGAGCTGAGCACGTTGGCGTAGTCGTCGGTCCACAAGGGGTCGGTGGGGGCAGAACCCATCTTGAGCCAGCGGGTGGGGTAGCCGGCGATCGGTCCCAGGTCGGCGTCTTGACGCACCACCGCGACCCAGGTCGAGTCGGAGCGCCCCTGGGCCTTGTGCGCGTCGCTGATCACGTCGTCACTGAAGACCCATGACGAGAGCGCGAGGTCGGTGGCGACTCGTGCGATGACAGGGCCAAGATCGAAGTAGCGATTGGAGACATGGAACGCGAGCACCCCCCCGGGCTTGAGCTTGCTCATGTAGATCTGCATCGCCTCGCGCGTGATGAGGTGGACGGGGATGGCGTCGGAGCTAAAGGCGTCCACGGCGATCAGCTCGTAGGTGTTGTCCGGGCGATCGCGCATGCTCAATCGTCCATCTCCGAGGAAGACGACGAGATTCACGCCGTCGGCGTGGGCATCGCTGAGGTAAGTGAAGTAGCGGGGATTGCTGGCGAAATCGACGACGGCCCGGTCGATCTCGAAGAAGTCATAGGTGTCGCCCTTCTGGGCGTAGGCCGCGAGGGAGCCGGCGCCCATCCCCACAAAGCCGCCATGGGTGAGGCGGTTTTCGCGCTGCAAGACGCGGATGATCTCGCCGATGGGCCCGCGCGGGTGGTAATAGGAGGTCGGAAGGGCGTTGAGCCACTTGACGCGATCTTCTTTGGGGAGTTCTTTGGCACCCACGCCCCAGAAGAGGCGCTCGCGAGTGGCGGCGTCGGGGCGGATCTCCCCCCTTTCGCGCAGCCCGTCAGTGCGGGCCTGGCGACCATGAATGGTGGTGCCGTGCGTCATGATGTTCCAGGTGCGATCGTTGTTGGTGGTGACGCGGATGACGCCAAAGAAGGTGCGGGAGCGATCCAGCAGATTGGCGCCGAGCCCAAAGTAGCTGGCGGTGACTAGAAGGGTGGCGACGGCGATGGCGAGGTTGCGCCGGGCGCCAAAAAACAGCAACGCAACGCACAGGCCCGCGGGCAGCCCCGCGACGAAGATGATCGCCGTGGCGCGATCCGAGAACTTCAGGGTGCCAGTAAAAAACGACGAGATGAGGGTCGTCTGAAACGTCCCCGACGCGATGGCCGCGAGCACGTTCAGCTCATACACCAGCAGCAGGAAGGCCAGCAGCAGGCTCGCCCCGCGTCGGTACCAGCGAAGTTCCGGTGGAGCGCTGTCGGTGCGGGTTTGCGGGCGAAGCAGGCAGGCCAGGGCCAGCACCAACGGGTACTCGATGATCTCGCTGAAGAGCACCGGCGAGACCAGGGCGTTGAAGATCCCGCCCAGCACGCCCCCGACCGACAGCGCCAGGAAAAACTCCGTCAGGTGAGCGGGGGAGGGGCGATCCTCCGCCAGGCGCCGGTGGCACATGGTGGCGGCGACAAAGAACGTGAAGAGGTGAATGAACAGGATCACCCCCAGCGGGGACTTCGATCCCGAGAGCATCACCACCATCAGCGCGATGACGCCAAAGGGGAGCAGGCGCCCCCAGCCGGTGGCGCTCCAGCCCCAGCGCTTGGAGAAGGCCACGATGAATGAGAGGAGGTACAGCAGCAGCGGGACGATCCACAAGAGCGGGATGGCCGCGACGTCCGTCGAAATCGACTGCGTCACCCCGATCATCAGGCTGCTGGGCACGAACGCGAGCAGCACCCACCTGCCCCGGCGTTGCCAGGTGGGGGCAGGGGTGGTGTCGTGGGTTGCCTCGGCCTCTCCCGCGTCGGGGCGGGCCCGGCGCTGGGTCATCCAGGCGCAGGCCGCGATCAGCGGGGCCAGCACCCAGTAGAGCCCCGTCCACGCCAGGCTTTGGCCCCCACGGCTGAGCGAGGGCTCGATCAGGAACGGGTACGCAAGCAGGCCCAGGATGCTCCCGGCGTTGCTGGCGGCGTACAAAAAGTACGGGTCCTTGGCCTGCGGGTGATCGGTGCGCGAGAACCAGCGCTGCAGCAACGGGCCCGAGGTGGAGACGACCAGAAAGGGCAGGCCGATGGTGACCGCCAGCGTGCGAACGACCCAATACGCCGGGTTGGTGTCGCCCGGCTCGCCGACATCCACCGGGGCGGGCAGGGTGACCCCGGCGATGATCAGCAGGCCGACGTGGATCGCCGGCTGCCACTTCAGGGGCACCAGCTTGGACATGAAGTGGGCGTAGCCATAGCCCAGCAGCAGGACCCCCTGAAAAAAGACCATGCAGGTGTTCCACACTGCCGGGCTCCCGCCTAGCAGGGGCAAAAGCACCTTGCCCGAGATGGGCTGCACCAGGAAGAGCAGAGCGGCCGCGAGGAAGATGGCGACGCCAAAGAGTTTGAGCACGGGGAGAGAATATCCGATGGGGCGCGGGGAGTGGGGCCAGGGCAGTGGCTAAGGGTGCGCGACGGGGTCGCGGCCTCGCGTGGTCAGGGTGCCCCGCTACGCTTGGCTCCTCATTATGAGCCGCAGATTCGAAGCCATTCTCTGTGATATTGATGGGTGCCTGATCCCTGAGTCGGGCGCGCCGCTGGACGCGGAGGCGTTCGTGCGGCTGGCGGCGCATAACCGCCGTGCGATTGCCGCCGGAGATCTGCCGGTGATCACGCTCTGCTCCGGGCGTCCACAGCCGTTCGTGGAGGCGTTGTGCCGACTGATGTCGAACACCGTCTGCCCCGCGATTTCTGAGATGGGGGTGTGGCTCTTTGACCCCGTGACCGAGCGGGCCGCGATGGATCCCGCCATTCTGTCCGCCCATAAAGATGGGGTTCGCGGGGCGACCCGCTGGATTGAGGAGCACTTGGTGCCGCGCGGGATTTTCGTGCAGCCAGGGAAGGCGGCGTCGATCTCGTTGTGGCACCCGGAGACACAAGTGGTGATGGACCTCATGCCCACCCTGGTGGAGGTCTTCGCCAGGGAGGGCTGGCCCCTGCGGGTGTCGCGCACCGTGCAATGGGTCAACTGCGATCTGGCCCACATCAGCAAGGGGACCGGCATTGAGCGGCTCTTGGCCAAGACCGGGCTGAAGCCGGGGCAACTGGCTGGCATCGGCGACACGCCTACGGATTTGGCGATCCGCGATCGGGTGTCGTTCTTCGCGTGCCCCAGCAACGCCGCCCCGGAACTCAAGGCCAAGGCTGACTATGTCTCGCCATTCAAAGAGATGGACGGCGTACTGGATATCCTGGCCCGGATGACGATGTAGAAGCCGCGTGAACCGTCCCAACATCGCCCAGGGCTCAGGTTTGGGGATCAGGTGGCGGATGGTGAAACTCGCGGCTCCCTCACGCATGACCACCGCCCCCCCAACTCCCGCATTACCCATCGATCCCCCCTGGCGGCGCGGGCTCTTTCTGGCCTGCCTGGTCGCGGCTGCCGGACCTTGGTCGCGCCCGGACGTCGCGCTCATGGGCGGCATCGTGCTTGGGCTGGCGGGGTTGGGCGCTTTCAAAGCGACTTCCAAGCAAGTTTCCAAGTATCTCATCCAGGCGTGCGTCATCATGCTGGGGCTTCGCCTGGATCTTTCGACATTGGCCCACAGCGCCTCGCGTGGGCTGGTGTTGGCCGTCGCAACCATCGCCGGGGCGCTGCTGCTGGGGCTGGGGCTGGGGAAGCTGCTTCGCAGCGGGAAAGAGATTTCGGTGCTGATATCCAGCGGCACCGCGATCTGCGGGGGCTCGGCAATCGCCGCGGTCGGGGCCAGCATCGGGGCCTCGTCCAGCACCATCGCCGTCTCCACCGGGGCGATATTCGTGCTTAACGCAATCGGGCTTTGGGTGCTCCCCGCCATCGGTCACGCCTTGCACCTCACGGACGTGCAGTTTGGTGAGTGGGCCGGGGTTGCGTTGCACGACATCGCCACCGTGACGGGGGCCGCTCGCGGGTACCACGCAACCCCGGGGGCCGGCTCGGTGGCGCTGGATACAGCCAACGTGGTCAAACTCACGCGGGTCCTGTGGATCTTTCCGATCGCGCTGGTGGCGGGGTGGGTCATGAAGGCCGGGGGCCGGGTCCGGGCCCCATTTCCTTGGTTCATTCTGTTGTTTGTCGCGGCCAGCGGGGTGCGCACCTGGGTGCCGGGCAGCGCGGGGTGGGGGAATGCCGCGGGGCTGTACGCAGCGACCGGCTTCCAGGTGGCGCTCTTCCTCATTGGCGCCGGGCTGAGCCGTGCGACCCTCGCGAGCGTCGGCTGGCGGGCGTTGGCGCAGGCGGCGATTTTGTGGGTGGTGATGGCCGGGGGGGCGCTCGTGGCAATCATGGCCCGCGGGTAAGCGCCACTGATTTTGGTGGAAAAAGGAGCTTTTGGGGGAATGTGGAGCCCCCTCCCCCCAAGCCCGCGTTTTGTATTACAATGGAGGCGGAGGTTCTTGCCAACGCGGCAGTGCGGGGGCACCAGGAGGAACTGGCATCGGGCTTTCCCGTTGCCCGATACGGCAGGATGGCCCGATGAGCGAGCAGTTTTCTTACAACCCCATGGGCCCGGATGCACCTGGCACCCACATCAACCGCAACATCTTCCTGTTGAAGAGGCGGCTGGTGAAGGAAGCCACGCTGGCGGTTTCGATGCTCGAAGGGGCCATCGCCGCGATGTTCGCGATGGATGCCGCCGGTGCCAAGGCCGTGCGGCTCAGCGACGATCAGGTCGACAGCGAAGAAGTCGAGATCGAGCAGGCGTGCTACCAGATTCTGGCGTTGCGAGCTCCCTACGCCCGTGACTTCCGGGCCCTGACCTTCATCCTGCGGGTGAACGCGGATGTGGAACGGGTGGCGGATCATGCCAGTTCGCTGGCCAAGTGCGCCAGCAAAATCGCCGAAGCCGCGGACGGCACCACCCCGGCCTGGCCCACGGCCCTGCGCGAGCTGGGCGAGCGGGTGCCGCTGCTGTGCCACCAGACGCTGCGGGCGGTGCTGGATGAGGACGTCGACGCCGCCCGCCGCATCGTCGAGAGCGACCGGGTGATCGACAACCTTGAAAAGCGCCTCTTCGAGGAGGCGATCGAGAGCATGCGCGGGGGGCCCAACGCCGATGCCAATCTGGCGATCGGGCTGTTGTTCTATCGCGCCGGGCGCGAGCTGGAACGCGTCGGCGACCTGATGGCGTCGATCGCCGAAGACACGGTCTACCTCGCGACCGCCGAGATCATTCGGCACGCCAAGCGGCGCGGGCGTTTGCGGACCTTGCCCGTCCCGCCCCGAGACGGCGGCACCCCCGCATAGACTTTGAGCATGACCACGGTTGCGACGCGCGGGGGCGGCTCGTTGGGGCTCTTGGCCTCGGACATCAAGCTCGCCCACTCCGTCTTTGCGCTGCCCTTCGCCATCTTCGGGGCGTTTTTGGCTGGTTTTGGCGGCCCAAGCCCCATGCCCTGGCCCCGATTTGCTGGTATCTTGGTGCTCATCCTCCTTTGCATGGTGCTGGCCCGAACCTGGGCCATGTTGGTCAACCGCCTGCTGGATCGCCGAATCGACGCACAAAACCCCAGGACCGCCAAGCGGGTCTTCGCGGCTGGAAGCGTGAGCGCCGCCAAGGGGTGGGTGATCGCCGCCGGATGTGCCGCCGGGTTTGTGCTCGTCTGCGCCGGGTTTCAGTGGCTCTTTCACAATCGCTGGCCGGTGATTTTGAGCGTGCCCGTCTTGGCCTGGCTGGCGTTCTACTCGATCACCAAGCGCTTCACCGCTCTGTGCCACTTGGTGTTGGGGGTGGCGCTGGCGTTGTCGCCCGTAGCCGCCGCGATCGCAGTTCGTCCCGAGTCCCTGGGCGCCACACCCTCGCTCTGGTGGACCGCCGCCTTCGTGACCGCCTGGGTCGCCGGCTTCGACATCATCTACGCATTGCAGGACGAGCAGTTTGATCGCGGGGCTGGGCTGTCGAGCATTCCCGCCGCGCTGGGGGCAAGCGGGGCGGCCTGGGTCGCGCGGGGGCTGCACCTGGTCGCCATCGGAGCACTTCTTTCCGTCTGGACCAGCAATCGACACCTGGGCCCACTCTTCGCCGGCGCGATCGTGGCGGTGGCGGGCTTGCTGGTGGTCGAGCATGGGTTGCTCGCCGCCTCGTTTCGGGGGGCGGCCAGCCGTCGCCCTGGGCTTCACATGGCCTTTTTCACCCTCAACGGGGTGATGAGCTGCCTGGTTGGAGCGGCTGGATGCGCTGATATCCTCATGAAGTAGTCCCCAATTCCGGCGTCAAATCACTCAAGTAGGGGGTGGGGCTGCTCCGATAGACTGCTCATCGACAGCTAAGCACTTCTCTTCACCAAACACTATACGAACGACCAATCTCAGCCCCCGAGAAGGCGGTGAGTACGGGCCCTTGCGGGCTCCGGCTCACCGCCTTCAACTTTTTTGAGGCCAGAAGGGGTGGGAGGGCCGAGCGAACACTAACTTTCAGAATATTCTGAAAGACAAGTGGACTTCGAGGCTCGGTTTACGCATACTAGAGGTATGAGCGCCGATCCTCTCATCCTGGCCCAGGACCGATTCATCGCGGTGTGGGGGCAGATGTCCGGGGCCTGGGGGATCAGCCGCACCATGGCCGAGGTACACGCCCTCCTCTATATCACCGGCGAGGCCATGTGCACCGACGACATCATGGAACGCCTCGAAATCTCCCGCGGCAACGCCAGCATGTCCCTGCGCTCCCTGCTGGATTGGGGAATCGTCGAGCGGGCCCACAAGCGCGGCGATCGCAAGGAATACTTCAGCGCCGAGCAAGACGTCTGGGCCCTCTTTCGCGCCATCGTTCGCGAACGCATCGCCCGCGAGGTTGACCCGCTGCTGGCCTCGCTCCATGAGATCCGCGACATGACGCCCACCGACCGGGCCCGGCGGGGGGAAGCCATTCCCGAGATGCTGCGCGACTCGGCGGAGGCACACAACAAGCGACTGGACAACATGCTGGAGTTCTTCCAGGTGCTCGAGCGACTGGGGAATCGATTTGTGAGCCCGGCGGGGAGGGGCCTGCAGATGGCCGCCACCTTGCTGAGCAAGATGGACCCGGGAGGGCCGCGCCCATGACCGTCATGGAACGTTCGGTTTCGAAGGTTCGCGGGACGGCGTCGCCCGTGGCGCGGGTGGCGTGGCGGGTCGGCACGCCGTCGCGCCCCCAGCTCGCGCTGGTCGTCACCGTCGCCGCCGACGGGCAGGGCGTCGCCGAAGTCACCAAAGACGGCCACACCCGCGAGGTGTGCGGGTTCTTCGCCGTCATCCGCATCGACGGGGCGGCCGGCCTGATGCACATCGACAGCGACCACTTCGCGGCCACCGTCAAGCTCGGGGCCCAGGCGCTTTACGCACGCACCGACCTCTTCGCAGAGCTGGGCGTGCCGGGCGGGCGATATGAGATTGTCAGGGAGTAGTTTCGGGGTTTGCATGGAACCCAAAAACTGAAGAAGATCCCGGCCTTTCGGGATCTTCGTGGTGTTTTTACAAGATGCGATGTTGCAGCCGTCGAGTTGGCTGCTGACGATCAGAACCGACTCAGAAGCCGCAGGCTTGGCCGGGACAGCCGGCTCCCGCGATGGTGTTGATCAGGGCGTCGGTGTCGCCCTGGTCGGCATTGCCGTCGCGATTGAAGTCGGGGTCGATACCGGTGAGGTTGGGGCCGCCGGCGATGACGTTGACCAAGTAGTCGATGTCCGTTTGATCTGAGTTACCGTCTTGGTTCACGTCGGGGTCGCACAGCGGCACATGGCAGCAGTCGGGAAGGCCAAACGGCGCGTAGATGTCGTCGCCGAGGTTGGCCAGAAGATCTTCTGCGTCGTTCACGCCGTTTAGGTTGCAATCGCCCAAGAGGGTGAAGACGAAGTCGTCGCTTTGGCTGGTCCAATAGACCGGAGTGGCGGGCGTGCCGGCGGGCAAGCCATCGCACAACAGGCGGGCGTTACCGGTGATCTTGGGGCGAACGTGATAGACGCCGGGGATGAGCATGACCTGATTGAGCCCCCGAAGCACCAGGGTGCGATTGACGCTACCCGAACTGCCGCTGGTGATGGTGGCTTCCATGACGGCGCCGTAGTCGGTGGCGGTGTTAACGTTGCCGCTGGAGTCTTCGATGTAGACGTTGACAGGGATGGTTCCCGGCGTCTCAGCGCGGATGGGGCCGTAATAGCTGAGCGAGATGGTGCGGGGGGAGAACTGGAACGGTGCCGGGTTCGGGCGGACTGGCAGACAGTTATCGCAACTTTCAAACACGCGAGCGCAGAACTCGGAGTTCAGCAGCGGCGGGTTGGGGTTCGGAAGCAACGGGTAGGGGGTGATGACGGTGTCCTCGCGATGGAGGCGGAAGGGGACGAGGCCGACCGAGCCGCCGCCGAGGGAGGCGGTGGTGGCCGAGTAGTTGGGCCTGGGGGTGAGCAAGGCTGAGCTTGAGCCACGGGGCTGCACGCTGCCCGTCCATGCGTTGCCGGCGTTGTTAGAAGGGTTAATGATGATCTGGCCGGCCAGCCCACCCGGGGCGGTGCTGCTGGTTCCGAAGACATAGTTTTGCGTGAGCGAACCCGCAATGATGGTCGAGCCCTGCGCGAGCGATCGTGCTCTGACCGACTGCACAAGCCCTGCGCCGCGGATGGTGGTTGGAATGGCGGCCGAGCCGATGGAGCCGTTAGGAGCCTGGATGCTGTCAATGGGGCCGTAGAGGGCTGTTACGTTTCCAAGGATCGACCCTGTCAATGACTGGACGCGAACAATCGTCGAGTTATTGTCGCTGGGAAACAGTCTAGGGCCTGAGGTAATTTCTGCAACAATGTTCCCACCGACATCCAACTGGCTGACGACGGGAGCTACGATGGTCGCCAAAGCACCCGAAGGCCTTGAAAGGCTCCCGCTAATTTGCACCGATGAAATCACCAACTCCGCTTGTGGCGACGTGGGAAGCATCGTGATTTCACTGATTCGGCTGATCACGCCAGAACCGGATTCGCTGACTGAGAGCAGGATTGCGCCACTTGGAAACGGCACACCCGGTCGAGAAAAGCCGCGCTGGGGCCGAACTCGAATGTACTCAAAATCAGCATTGCCCGCAGTAACCGTGACCGAAACGTTCTGGTCGACATTGCCTGTCGCCGCGAGCACCAATCGGTTCCTGCCGGCCACTTGTTGGTTTTCCTCGATAGTAGCCCCCACGACCTGGATAGTCTGTGCCTGGACCAAGCTTGCGACCACACCAATCAAAGAAACACATCCGAAAATTTGGATCAATTGCATGTTCAACTCCTTCGAGAACGAGGCAATCCAACCAAGACAAAGACCAACATCGACAACGATGCTGGGGATGGAATCGAACTCGCGATACGCAAAGAACTGCCATAACTTTGAAACAGAAACGCTTGGTCAACCCACCCAAGCCGATCTTGAGCCGGCCAGTACCCAACGCCGGCGATCGAGCCAACCACCCGCACGAACGCATGACTATCCTGATCCGAGCTCGCCGTCCAATCCGGCAGCGTGCCCGAAACGTCCAACAGCCCCCAGGGCGACTGCGTATTGGGGAACTGTCCCAGCGGGAAATCCCGGAGCGGCCCCGCGCCCGGGTTGTTTTCCCAGAGCAGGTTGCCGATCGACTCCGCCCCCGTTCCGGGCAGTCCTTCCACCAGTCGATTGTCCGAGCTGTTCGGGTAGTAGTTATACCCACCCTGGCCATCACCGAACTTGTTTGGGTTGTAATACGCGGCTTTAATCATCTCGTCGAGGCTGGGAATCCAAAACCGGGCTCCGGGGTTATGTTGCAACTGATGAGGAGGCGGAAAGACATGTGCAAACGTGGACGTGTCGTACGCCCCGTTGCTGAAGGCCGCGAGGTCGCTGCCTTTGTCGTTACATAGCCAATTGCAGTATCGAGCCGCCATCTCCCAGCTCAGCCCCGCGCCGATGTTGAGCCGGCTGTCCTCAACTTGGAATCGGTACGACCCATCGCTCTGGGGGACCGGGGAGAGCCAATTGCCCGCTAGATCGCGGGCATCCTCGAGGGTGTTGACATACCTCCCGTAGACGTTTGCGAACTCCAGGTACTCGGCGTTGGAGAGCTTGGTCTTGGCAATGCGGTACTCGTAGTTGACCGCGCCGATGGACTGGAAGGGGTTGTCGGGCGTTTCCCCTGGGAGCGTGCCGCGATTGCCCGGTGCCCCGACCGTAACAAACTGAATGCCGTAGTCCGGCTGGCCTTTGGCTCCGGCGGCCCACAGGGCTAATACGCCAACAACAGTCCACCCACGCATCCACGCTTGCAATAGTCGCATGATCGCCCCCTGGCGCCGTGTCGCGGCACCGCTTGCATGTGCCTCGCGGCACACTTGGCTCCGGCCTTCCTTTTCAATGATGATTTGAAGGTGCCTTCGGTGGAAGGCGAAAGGCCGCCGTTGATCTTGGCGTGGCTTCGCAGCCACTGCGTCTTGCTCGCGTCCTGGTTCAATATATCCCTGGCACAGGGCCATGCAAGCAAGAGGCGGCACTTTCCCGGGGTGCGGTTGTAAGTGCTGGCGGGGGGGGGCTTATGAATGATGAAGATGATGTG
>JAKFUN010000122.1 GCA_021732675.1 Phycisphaerales bacterium | reverse complement strand
CGCCGGCTCCGACTGGGCAAACACAAACTCCAGCCAGTCCGCGCTCACCACGCGGGCCTCCGTCAACACCGGCCGACACTCGCTCAGCACACCCCGCAGCCCATGATCCTCAGGCAGCGCCCGGGCCAGAAACCAGCCGCAACCCCCCGGGTCGCTCAACACCGGCCTCAGCACCGCCAGCAAGCGCGCCGCATCCCACGCCAAACCGCCCGGGTTGAGCCCAGCGTCGCTCATCGCAGCCCATACTCCTTGAGCTTGCGATACAGCGTCCGCTCGCCGATCCCCAGCAGTTTGGCCGCCTGCTCGCGGTTGCCCGCCGTCAATCGCAACGTCTCGCGGATCGCCCGCTTCTCGATCTGCTCCAGGCTCGTCCCCGCCAGGCTCGCGCCGCTTGCGTCACTCGACGGCGCCGCGTCCATCTCATCCGCCGCGCTGTCGCTGCGCACGTCCTCCGGAATGTGCCGCAAATCCAGCACCGCCGCCTGCCCGTGGGCCCGCTCCTCCCCCAGACACATCACCACCATGTTCTGAACCACATTCAGCAACTGCCGCACGTTGCCAGGCCAGCCATACGCGGTCAACCGCATCATCGCCGCATCCGTCACGCTCGGCACCACCATCTCCGCCGGGCTCCGCGCCATCTCCGCGGCAAACCTATCCACCGCGAAGTTCACCAGCGCCGGAATGTCCTCCCGCCGCTCGCGCAGCGCCGGAATGTGTACGTGCGTCCCCTTGATCCGAAAGTACAAATCCTCCCGAAACGTCCCCGCGCTGCACATCGCCTTGAGGTCTCGATTCGTCGCGCTCACAAACCGCACATCCGTGTGCCGCGCCTCATTACTCCCCAGCCGGATCACCTCGCCGCTCTCCAACACCCGCAGCAGCTTGGCCTGCATCGTCATCGGCATATCGCCGATCTCATCCAAGAACAGCGTCCCCCCGTCGGCATACTCAAAGACGCCCGAGCGCTCCTTGTCCGCCCCCGTAAACGCCCCCCGCACGTGCCCGAAGAGCGCATCTTCCAGCAGCGTTTCGCTCTGCCCCGCGCAGTTGAACGCCACATACCGCCCGCTCGCCCGCCGACTATTCCGATGCACCGCCGCGGCGATCAACTCCTTCCCCGTCCCGCTCTCCCCGGTAATCAGCACCGGAATGTTCGACGCCGCCACCGTCTTCACCGTCCGCAAAATCCGCCGCATCGGCTCGCTCTGCGCCACAATCCCCGCAAACGACGCATTGTCCAGCTCATCCTTCAGCGTGTCGTTCTGATGCCGCAGCAGCACCGTCTCCGCCGCCCGATTAATCAGGTTCCGAAACACCTCCAAGTCCAGCGGCTTCTGAATGAAGTCATACACCCCCAGCTTGAACGCCGCCCGTGCCGTCGGCACATCCCCATGCGCCGTCACCAGCACCACCTCCGCCCCCGGCTGCTTCGCCCGCGCCGCCTCCAACACCCTTAAGCCCGCATCCGCCCCATCCGGCGCCACCTTGCCGATGCCGGTGACCTCCACCCCCCCGCTGGCGGGCATCCGCAGGTCGGTCACGATCACATCAAACGCCCCCAGGCGCAGTTCCTCCAGCGCCTCGGGCACAGTGTGCACCACCGTGCACACATGCCCCGGCTTGCGCAGCGCATCCGACATCACCTCCGCGTGATCCGGCTCGTCTTCAACAATTAGCACCTGGGCCGCCAGCTTTTCATTACGCGTCACAGACATGGCCGCATGGTACGGCTGGAAAGTGGCACCGCTCTCAGGTGGCACCGCTCTCCAGAGCGGTGTTCCGAGCGCCGCCGCTCAGAAAGGAGTCAGCGCACCGCTCTGGAGAGCGGTCCCACCACACTGCCGCCGCAACGCACACAACGCAATCGCCAACGCATCCGCCACATCCGGCGGGTTCGGCGGCTCCGGCAGATTGAACTCCGCCTGAATCGCCCGCTGCATCTGCGCCTTGTCCGCCGACCCAAACCCCGTCAGGCTCTTCTTCACCGCCTTGGGCTTCAACTCTACCAGCGGCAACCCCGCCTGCTCCACCGCCAACAGCAACACACCCCGCGCATGCCCCATCGCAATCGCCGTCGCCGGGTGCTTGTAATGGGCAAACAACCCCTCAATCGCCACCACCTCCGGACGCAGCCGCTTCAGCACCCCCCGAAAATCCGCATCAAGCTCCACCAGGCGGCTAGAAATACTCCGCGCGGCCGTCCCCGCTTTCGCCAGCCGAAACACCCCCGCCTCAACCAGCGTCGCACTCAGCCCGCTGGCATCAATGCACCCATAGCCCGTCAGCCGCAAACCAGGATCGATGCCAAGCAGTCGCATGCAGGAGAGTATCGGCCGGGCAAGACGACAATCGTGAGGGGGTGGTTGGTCACGCCGTGCCGAAGCGGTGTGTGGGCAGTCACACGCTCGCGTGCGCAATCGGGGAACCATCGCGGCCTTCTTCCTCCTTCCCTCTCTCGTGGCACGGGCTTCCAGCCCGTGTCCTTCCCAACCTTCCCGCCGCGACCAACGGAGGCTCCGCTTCGGGACCACCCACCGCAAACACTCTCGCCACGACCGCGCTCGCGAACACGGTGACAACAAAAGTCCCCCAGGCGTCGGCCAACGGTTCCGTCCACCATCGCCGTTGATGCCCTTGCCCCAAGATCGCCCTAGCGCGCCTCAAGAACGTCCAACGCGGGAAGACCAGCCACGCCCCCAACGGAAAGCGGAGCCCACCACACACCACCGGCCCCTCGCGGCCGGCGTTGTCGCATTTCCGCCCCACCTCGCGACCCACCCGCGATCTCGGCATTCACTCAGCTCATCCCGGGCGTCCCGCGAAGTGCCGCATGTAGTGCACCACCGTCTTGCCGATGATGTCGGCTTCCAGGTTCACCTGGTCACCCGGTTTCAAAGTCCCCAAGTGAGTTTTGTCCAGGGTGGTCGGAATGATGGCGATCGCGAACTCCGCAGCGCCCACCTCAGCCAGCGTGAGCGACACACCATCAATAGCTACCGACCCCTTCGGGACGAAGTACGCCAGCAACTCCGCGGGTGGCCGTATAGCCAGGCGCCAGCCGGCCGCGGCCCCGTTGGCGTTGCCGCTGGGGTTTGTCCCGTTGGCAATCACCGTGCCCACCCCATCGATGTGCCCCTGCACCATGTGGCCGCCCAGCAGCGTGCTGGCGGTGGCGGCGTGCTCCAAATGCGCCCGTTGCCCCACCCTCCATAGTCCCAGCGTGGTCTTCGCGAGCGTTTCCGGAACGGCGTCAAACACCAGCCGCCCCCCCACCGGCTCCGCGGCCACTGTCAGGCAGCACCCATTGCACGCCACCGAATCCCCGACTTTCGCCTGATACGCCCACGGCTCCGGGGCGATCTCCAACCGAAGGCCGTCGGGTGATGGGCGTGCGATCGTCACGACCCCGCGGGTTTCGATGATGCCGGTGAACACGCGGTCTGGGCCTTTCTGGGGGCGGGTGCACCCGCGGCCCCGTGGCGACGGTAGACCAGGAACCTGGGAGATGGGGCAACAGCGCAAGGGGAAATCGAATGATCGGTTCTTGGGGCGTGCGAAAGGGTCTCCAAGGCGGTACCATCCCGGTCTATCTGGAGAACCCGTCGAATGCAGAGCGATCGATCCACGTTTGTGTCCCGCTTCAACCCCCGTGCTGGTCGCGGGGTTGGCGCGATCTTGTCCGGGTTGGCTTTGGCTGCGTCGTTGCTGGCGGGGTGCCATTCTGAAGGTGGTGCGGTGCCGCCAGCAAAGCCCGGGCCGGTAGCGACCACTGGGCAGGACTTCCCGGTGGTTCATGAAGATTGGGCCAAGCTGGGCTATCGGCTCGACTGGGTGGGGTTCCCCTTCGCCGGGGTCCGGACGCCCAAGCCGGTGGCGTTGGTGGCGTTTGACGACTTGGTGATTACGCAAGACGCGTCCAGCGCCGTGACGGTGCTGGAGGCGTCGACGGGCAGCCGCCGGTGGTCAACCGACCTCACCGGCCCCAACACGCGGTGGCTGGGGATTTCTCGCCTGGGCGGAGACCCCGCGCCACTGCTGATCGCGGCCGACACCGAGGCGTTTGTGCTCGCACCGGGCACCGGAAACTTGCTGAGCCGCGACCGGTTCGAACAGGTCATCAGCACCCCCGCGCTGCTGACCAACGGGTTGCTCGTGGCCGGGACGCCCACCGGACGGGTGCAGGCGCACCTGCTGGGCAAAGGGCTGAGCGCCTGGGGCTTCATCTCCAACGGGGCCTTCAGCGCGCCACCGACTCGGGTGGGGCAGGCAATCGCGATGATCTCGCAGGCCGGGGACGTCTTGTTTTTCGCGAACAACGGCTCGCTGGTGGGCCGGGCGCGGATCTTCGGCGGGTTGGATGCAGACCCGGCCAGTGACGGAGAGCGCCTGGCGATCGCGTCGCGCGATCAGTCGCTCTGGGCCTTTGCCCCCAACGGAACCCTCTTGTGGCGCTATCGCACCTCGAACCCGCTGGCACACACGCCCCGGTTTTACCAGGATCAGGTCGTGTGCGACCTGGGGGCCGAGGGGCTGAGCGCGTTGGACTCGGCCCAGGGAACCGTCCGCTGGTCGAACAAGTCGGTGCATGGAGAGGTCATCGCGGTTCGGGCCGGGCACCTGGTGGTGTGGGACAAGTCCAACCTGACGCTCGTGGACGCTAAGACCGGGGATGTGCTTGCCAAGGTTCCCGCGGCCGGGATTTTGAAGTTCGGGACCAGCAAGTTCGAAGATGGCGATCTCTTCGCCATCGCCCCAAACGGATCGCTGGCGAAGTTTTTACCCCGCTGAGTCGTCACCGATAGTTTGACACACGCAGCATGAAGCACGGGCCCGGACCCGTGCTTTTTTTCCGCCCCGTTTTCTGGCGATTGGCAACTAGGGAAACTCGCGTGGGCCGGGGCGTTGCTCTTATGCTGGTTCTGCCGGGTGACAACGCGTCACCCATCGCTGGCCTTTGACCAAAGGGTGTTGACGTGCCCGAACTCGCGACCATCCGCAGTGCCCTGCTTTCCGTCTCTGACAAGACCGGGCTGATCCCCTTCGCCAAAGCCCTCGCGCGGCACGGAGTAGAGCTCATTTCCACCGGGGGCACCGCCTCGGCCCTCACGCAGGCCGGGCTGCTGGTCACGCCCATCGACAAGGTGACCGGCTTCCCCGAGATGCTCGACGGGCGGGTCAAAACCCTCCACCCGATGGTGCACGGGGGGCTCTTGGGGGTTCGTGACAACCCGGCCCACGTGAGCGCGATGCAGAAACACGGAATTCGCCCGATCGACCTGGTATGCGTCAACCTGTATCCATTTGAACAGACGATCGCGATCCCCGGGTGCACCTTTGAGCATGCCATCGAGAACATCGACATCGGGGGGCCATCAATGCTGCGCTCGGCGGCCAAGAACTTCGAGCATGTCGCGGTGGTGACTGCGCCGGAGCAATACGAGAAGGTGATGGAAGAGCTGGAGGCCAACGGGGGGAAGACCTCGCGGCGCCTGCGGGCGGAGCTGGCGCGGGCCGCCTTCGCGCTGACGTGCCGCTATGACGGGGCGATCGCGGCCTATCTCGACCCCACGCCATCTTCCCGATTCCCAGCCATCCTCCAGCCGACCTTCGTGCGGGCGGAAGAGCTGCGCCAAGGCGAGAACCCGCACCAGGGCGGGGCGTTGTACCGGAGCATGAGCCGCCCGCAGGCGGGAACCAGCATCGCGCACGCCGAGCAGTTGCATGGCAAGGAGTTGAGTTACAACAACCTGAACGATGCCCAGGCGGCATTGTCCCTGGCGCTGGCGATTCGGCGGGCGGTGCCCGATCGGATCGGGGCGGGAATCATCAAGCACACCAACCCGTGCGGAGCCGCAGCCGCGGACTCGGCGCTGGAGGCCATCAACGGAGCCTTGGCGGGGGACTCCCTGGCCGCGTACGGCGGGATTCTCGCGTTGTCGGCCACTATGGATTCCGACGCCGCGGCCCGGATCACCGAGGACAAATCCATTTTTCTCGAAGTCATCGTGGCACCACGCTTCTCGGCCGACGCGCTGGAACTGCTGCGGAGGCGCTGGGCCAACGTGAGGCTGCTGGCCAGCGGCATGCCTCAGGACCTCATCGAAGAACCCCCGATCGAGATGCGCACCATTCCTGGCGGCCTGCTGGCCCAGACCCCCGACGTTCTGCTGGCCAGCACGTTTACTCACAAGGCAGGCCCGGTGCCCACCGCCGCGCAGCTGAAGGTGGCGGCGTTTCTGGAGCCGGTCTGCCGCTCCCTCTTTTCCAACGCGGTCTGTCTGGGCGGAGAGGGGTCTGACGGGTCGCTGCGCCTCTTCGGGGCCGGGGCGGGGCAAATGGACCGGGTGACAAGCAGTCGGCTGGCGGTGGAAAAAGCCGGAGAGCGAGCCGGGAACTCAGTGTGCTTCTCGGACGCCTTTTTCCCGTTTTCGGATGGGCCGGCGCTGCTGGCCGAGGCCGGCGTGAGCGTGATCGTCCATCCGGGCGGATCCAAGCGCGATCAAGACACCTTCGACCTGTGCAATCAGCGGGGCATCTCCTGCCTCACCACGGGAATCAGGCATTTCAGGCACTAAACGCAGGCCCTACGAACCGGGCACTGGCCACTTGGGCCAAACCCCGCGGCTGCGGGGGCGTGCCTCGGCAGTGGGCGCGGCTTGCACTGCCCTGATGCCTAGTGCCCAGTGCCTAGTGCCTAGTGCCTAGCGCCTACTGCCCTCTCGATTTTCGCTAAGACCTTGTAAAAGCTGGCGACTGCGCGACACGGACTGACCCGGTTCGGTTGAGGTGTGTATCCTTCCATCCGGGACCGTTCCGGTACTCGGGCACTTTGCAGACGCAAGGATTGGGTTGCAAAATGTGCAGCTTCCGGATAAATAGTTCGGTCCTGGGAGTTTTTCGCCCATGCATCGACCCCGGAATGTACATGCGGAGCATGACCCCGAGTTTGGGCCAGGGGGGATGTTTTCCCCCGACGACGGTCTCGTGCTGGACAACAACGAGGGGCTCAACGCCAAGGTCTTGGTCCTGAATCGCGCCTTCGCCGCGATGCGGATCGTGTCGGCACGCCGCGCGTTTTGCCTGCTCAGCCGCAGCATCGCAGAGGTGATCCACGTCGAAAAGGACGACGCGGGCGGCGACCGGTACATGAACTACGACCTCGCGTCGTGGATGGAAGTGTCGGCCCTGCAGTGCGAGTTTGAACACGAGCAGCACGACTGGGTGCGGACGGTGCGCTTTGAGCTCGCGGTGCCGCGAATCATCCGGCTGCTGGGCTATGACCGTTTGCCCGAGCAAGGGGTGAAGCTCAACCGGCGCAACCTCTTTGCGCGGGATCGGAACCGGTGCCAATATTGCAACCGGATTTTTCCGACGTCAGAGCTCTCGCTGGACCATGTGATCCCACGCTCGCGCGGGGGCCAAGACACCTGGGAGAACTTAGTCTGCGCCTGCATCCGCTGCAATGCGCGCAAGGGTGGGCGCACGCCGGATGAGGCCCACATGAAGCTGTGGCGCAAGCCCGAGCGGCCCAAGCGCAACCCGTTGATCGCGCTGCGCCTCGGAAACGAGAAATACCAGAGCTGGAGGGCGTTCTTGGATAACGCCTACTGGAGTGTGGAGCTGGGGTGATGGCCCTCGCAACCCTGCGGCGCCGGGGTGGCGACACATTGGACGCACTGCGATAGCGCTTCATGACTCTGGACATTGCCGAACGAACGGCAGCCACAGGGCAACGATTTTCCTGACATGACCAATGGCAAACACGGGAGAACAGGTGAGACACTCCACTCTTTTTGCAGCGGCAAATGTCGCACTGATGACGCTTGCGGGGTGTGACGCTCCCAAGACCCCGTTCGAGCCGAAGCCCGTGGCACCTCCAAACGCCGCGGAGCAGGCGGCGGCCCAGGAGCTCTTGAAAGCGACGGCCACGAAGTACGCGCTGGCGAAAACCTATCAGGATGAAGGCGTCGTCGCGATCGTGCTCGACACCGAAGGGGATGCGTTCAAAGACAGAAAGCCATTCTCCACCGCGTTTGAGCGGGATGGTCGGTTTCGCTGGGAGTTCAAGTCCAGCGTTCAGGTGGGCGGCAAGCTAGATCATCGCTACGTGGTGTGGTCCAAAGACGGCAAGTCGTTCAAGTCGACATGGACGATCCAGCCCGGAAAGCTCTCGGAGTTTGAGTCTATCGGCAGCGCGATGGCAGGCCCGACGGGAGTTTCAAGCGGCTCGGCGACGGTTGTCATCCCGCTGCTTCAGCCGGGTTTCAAAGTTCGTTACCCAACCACCGATCTCATAGACGCAGCGCCGCGGGGGAGTGAAATGGTCGATGGCGTGGAGTGCACGATCGTACACGGAAAGCAGGCCATCGACGATGCGGACGTCACGCTGTGGATCGATGGCGATCATGCGATCCGCAAGATGCGAGAGTTGGCCACTGTGGATCCCGCGAACACGCCGGGGGGGCCGCCTTCCAACAAAAGGAAGTTCAAGGTCGAGACTGTGATCACCATCAAGCCTGTCTTCGACGCGGAGATCCCCGACGCCGCGTTCCAAGGCAACGACGCGCCGGGCCGCGCCTCCAAAACCACGACCCCGAAGGGCAAGTGATCGCGATGGGGCCTGAGCTCGGAGCGTGGCACCCGAGGTGTCGAGCTTGGGTGAACGCCATGGCTGCTACGAGCCCGCAGCGCCACCGAGGGTCGCCGCGATGCCCGTGCGCCACTGAATCTCTCGCCGGCGCTTCGGGCTCTTAGTGACCTAGTCGAGCTTTTCGGACTGGATTTCCGCCTTTTCGCCGGCGGCTTTCTTCTCGAAGTAGCGCTTGATCCAGTTCTCAAACGTCTTGCCCGCGGCGGTGTCCTTGCCGCTGAAGGTGAGACCCGTGATGTCGGCGTAGCTGATGGTCAGCTTGTCGTCTTTGTCCTTCGGGAGGATGCGGACGGTGCTGGCGGCCAGGGTGCTCGCCGGGCGGCGGTCGAAGAGGTAGCCCTCGATGGTGGTGCCGGCCTTGAGCTTCAGCGTGATGTCACCCCGGTATTCGAAAGCGCTGTCGAGGGCCGCACGCAGGTCGGCCTCGGTGGCCAGGGCGGGCGAAGTGCCTTCCAGCACGTCTTTGGCGTGGGTGGCGGCGGAACCGTTGGCTTTCACTTCTTGGGGCATGCCGATGTATCCGAGGCGGTCACTGTGAAGGGGCTTGCTCAGGTGGCACCGGTCTCCAGACCGGTGCGGTTTCGTCTCGGAGACTCCGCTCAAGAGAGCGGTGCCACCGAAAAATCACGCCACCAGTTCGGGTTCGCGGCGTTTGCTGCTGACAGTGAGGGGGACCACACTGGGCTTGCCGGGGTGGCCCTTGGGGACTTTCTTGAGTGTTTCCAGGGCGGCCTTGTCGGCGTACGTGCCGCCGAAGATCTGGGCCTTGGCGGTTGCAAACAAGCCCTTGAGCCCACTGAACGTGAAGTCGACGGCGCTGGCTTCATAGCCGCTGTGGACCATGCAGTTGGCGCAGCGGGGGTTGTCGCTGCCGGTGCCGTAGTTAGCCCAGTTGGTGGTTTCAAGAAGTTCCTTGAAGGAGTCGGCATAGCCGTCTTGCAGGAGGTAGCAGGGCTTCTGCCACCCGAAGATGTTGAACGTGGGCATGCCCCAGGGGGTGCAGGAAAACTCCTTCTTGCCCATGAGATATTCGAGGAAGAGAGGGCTCAGGTTGAACTTCCAGCTCTTCTTGCGGTTGCTGAGGATGAGGTTGAAGAGGTTGCGGGTTTTGTCGCGAGGCAGGAAGTGGGACTGGTCGGGGGCCTTGTCATAGCTGTACCCGGGAGAGAGCATGATCCCCTCAACGCCCAGACCCATCATGTCGTCAAAGAACGATCGAACGCTGTTGGGGTCGGCCCCGTCGAAGAGCGTGGTGTTGGTGGTGACGCGGAAGCCGCGTTTGACGGCTTCCTTGATGCCCGCGATGGCGGTTTCGTAGGTCCCCTCGCGGCAGACGGCGAAGTCGTGGTGCTCTTGTTCACCGTCCATGTGGACGCTGAAGGTCAGGTACTTGCTGGGCTTGAAGAGCCCTTCGTCAAGCTTCTGCTTCAGCAGCAGGGCGTTGGTGCACAGATAGATGTACTTCTTCTGGGCGACCAGGCCCTCGACGATTTCCTTGATCTGCGGGTGCAGCAGGGGCTCGCCCCCGGGGATGGAAACCATCGGGGCGCCGCACTCGAGGGCCGCCTTTACGCACTGCTCCGGGGTGAGCTGCTTTTTGAGGATGTGGGCCGGGTACTGGATCTTGCCGCAACCGGCGCAGGCAAGGTTGCACCGAAAGAGTGGCTCAAGCATGAGCACGAGGGGGTACTGCTTGCGCCCCCGGAGCTTCTGCGAGATCACGTAACTGGCAACCGTCCACATCTGCGAAATGGGTACGCCCATGCGTGGTGTTTCCCGATTTTGGCCCTCGCGGCTTCCACGACCGTGGTTTCCCGCTGGAGCTCAAGCCAAGAGTAGCGCGCCCGGGCGTGATTGTCAGGACTGAATGAAGCTACCAGACAGCGTTTTTGGCGGGCTGCCAAAGGCTTTGGGCCGCCTGAGGGACCTGGGGATGCGATGCCGAGGGCGGGCTTTGGATAGCATCGCGGATGTCTCATGCGGAAGTGCTGATTCTGGCGGCGATGACCCGGGAGGCCAAGGCCTTGGCCCGGTCGCTGGGGGCGAAGCGCGATGCTGATGGTGGATTTCGTGCTCCCGGCGTGCAGCTGAGAGCGGTGGGCGTACGCGGTGTGCGACTGGGG
>JAKFUN010000044.1 GCA_021732675.1 Phycisphaerales bacterium | reverse complement strand
CGTCATTCCCGCTGGCAATGACATCTTCGGCCAACCCAACCAAGGCCCCGGCGCCTGGCCCGCGTCGCTGAGCGGCGCGACGATCCTCGAGTCCCTCCCCCAGAACACCGTCAACGGGCGCTTCGGCTCCAACGCCATCATCGTCAACGACCTGCGCTCCGGTCCCTATCGCTGGACCGCGGGCAACACCAACGAAGGCGACATCGACTTCGTCATCAGCCCCGCGCAGCCCTCCGACATCCGCAGCTTCCCCACCTGGACCGGCTGGGATGCGTATCGCGAGAATGGCGGGCTCTCCTTCTCCAACCTTACCTTGAACCCGCTCTCTCCCATCTTCCCGCTCCCTGCTTCGCAGTGGCCCGATTCCGAAAACTGGGGTCGTCTTCGCCTCAACAGCAGCCTCAGCAACGCCCTGCCCAACTTCTCCTGGGGCACGCACCCGGCTCGCGGCGTCATCATCGCCACCGTCGCCGCCGATGGCCGCGATAATCAGAACTTCGATCGTTTCGATCGCGTGACGCCCATGGGCACCTTTTACGGCCACGCCCACGTCACCGACGACGGCGGGGACAGCACCGGCCGCTCCTACTCCCCCATCACCGGCTCGCAGCGCGGCACTGGCCTCTACGTCTCCACCTACGTCGTGGGCGGCCGCCCCGGCGAGCAGGACGAAGCCGTCATCGACTTCTCCGCCGCCTACTTCCCTTACCAGGAAGGCTGGATCGGCGGGTTCTACGACACCAGCACCGGCTCGTGGCGCAATCGCGACGGCTACCCCTGCGCCTCGCAGGGCCTCCCCTCCAGCGTCGTCACCTCCACCGACTCTCTCTTCGCCCGCTACACCGTCACTCTGCCCAACCTCACCCCCAACGACGGCATGCTTTTCGCGCAGAACGTCAACGACACCAACGAAACCAGCATCACCGGCGTCCTCCCCACCGCCACCGGCTGGGACATCGCCCAGCGTTACGATGAAGTCCGGGACGTCGCCGGCACCAGCAGCTTCGCCTTCAACGACGGCGACGCCCGCTTCTGCTTCGTCTTCGTCCCCTGGTCGGCCAACAACCTTGTCGCCGGCCAAGTGAACCCCAGCGGCGAAGTCGCCCGCGGCGCCGGCCAGTTCTTCCTCAGCCAGGTCTCCACGGGCGTTTACGCCCTGCAGATCCCAGGCAAGACCAACCAAACCGGCACGCTGCTCGTCCACGGCGCCGGCTCCACCCCCAGCGACGCGACCATCCCCGACAACACCTTCTTCAACTGGACCTTCAACCCCGAGAACAACACCTTCATCATCCGCTCCCGCGTCCTCGACAACGGCACCAACGCCTGGGGTGAGTCCTACCCGCTCCGCGACGCCGGCTTCTACTTCATGTACATCGACTTCACCACCCCCGCCAGCCTCCCCCAGGCCGCCACCTGCGACCCCGATGTGAACCAGGACGGCAACTCCGACCAGGGCGATGTCGACTACATCATCAACGTCATCGCGGGCGGCGACAACCCCACCAACATCGACCCCGACTTCAATCGCGACGGCAACTCCGACCAGGGCGACATCGATGCCATCGTCAACGTCATCGCCGGTGGCAACTGCCCGTAAGGGAAGGCATTAGGCACTAGTCCCTGGACAACAGGGTCGAGCCAAGATCGTTACGGGGGCGCACGCGGGTGCGCCCCCGTTTGCGTTTGGACGTTGGCGGGGCTCGGCTCCCCGGGGGGCTTCAGCAACCCTCGGCGGCTGCGTCCTAATCTCTCCACCGATCTGAAGAATTGCGTTTTTTGGGCGTGGAGCTTGCCATGCGTCTGCTACTGGTCGAAGACAACGCCAAGCTCGCCGAGCAGCTCGCCAAGGGTCTGCAGGAGAGCGGTCACGTCGTCGATCTGTCCGCGCGGGGAGATGACGCACTCGCCTTGGCCGGCGTTCGCGACTATGACGCGATCCTCCTGGACATCGGCCTGCCCGGGCGCTCCGGCTGGGTGGTGCTCAACGCGCTGCGGGGCCGGGGCGATCTCACCCCGGTGATCTGCATCACGGCCAGCGACACCGTCGACGCCCGAGTGCGCGGGCTGAACGCGGGCGCCGACGACTACCTCGTCAAGCCCTTCGCCTTCGCCGAGCTTCTCGCCCGCCTCAACGCCGTCATGCGCCGCAGCGCCGAGCGCGGGCCGGACGTCATTCGTGTGGCCGACCTTGAAGTCGACCTGCCCGCCCGCCGCGCCAAGCGGGCCGGACGCGTGCTCGACCTCCGGCCCAAGGAGTTCGCGCTGCTGGCCGCTCTCGCGAGGCAGCAAGGCCAGGTTCTTTCGCGGGCGGCGATCGTCGACCGGGTCTGGGAAGCCTCGTTCGACTACGACAGCAACGTGGTGGACGTGCAGATCCGGCGCTTGCGAGAAACTGTCGATGATCCCTTCGCGGTCAAACTCATCCACACCGTCAGGGGAGCGGGCTATGTCCTCGAAGAGCGCCCGTAAGCCCCTCTCGCTGGCCCTGCGTCTGACGCTCCTGTACGGCGCCCTGGTGCTGACGCTCATCGTCACCGTGGTGCTCAGCCTCCGGGCCGCGATCTTCGCAGAGAACACCGCTGATTTCGATTCCAACCTTCAGGAGAGCTTTGACCGCACCCACAAATACCGCACCATCTTGCCCACCCAGGTTGATCCGGACGACAATCGGATTTCGCTCCGGGTGCTGACGCCCGCCGGCGACGTGTACTTCGAATCCAAATGGATGCGCAGCGAGATGCCCGCATCCAAGTTCCTGCCCCCGGGACAGAGCACGCAGATCACCCTCGCCGACGGACGCTGGTTCACCCTGGTACAGGGCGTGCGCGAGGGATGGGTCTATCAGTTTGGCCTGGATCGCTCGGATGTCCAAAAGGTCGAACGAACCACCTACGCCCTCTCCGCCCTGATCGGCCTCCCCGTGCTCTTTCTCGCCCTGGGGGTGGGCTACGCCCTCGCCCGCGCCGGCCTGCGCCCTGTCGGGCAACTTGCCCACAGGATCCAGAGCGTCTCCAGCGCTACCCCGGCCCACGCCTTTGACCCTGGCCCATTGCCCCGCGAGCTCGCGCCCGTCGGCGCGAGCTTCGCCTCGGTCTTCGCCCGCCTTTCGGGCACCCTCTCACGCCTCGACGCCTTCGCGGGCGATGTCGCCCACGAGCTGCGCACCCCGCTCCATCGCCTGCGGACCTCTGCGGAACTGGCCCTCGCTGGCGAAAAGCCAGCCGAAGAGCTTCGGGCCGCGCTGAGCTCGATCGTCGATGAGGCCGACGCTCTGGCCACGCTCATCGAGCGTTTTCTGCTGCTGGCCCGCCTGGAAGACCCACGCCAGGCGCTGCTTCTCAGCGAGGTGGATCTCCCCGCCGAACTCACCGACGTCACCGATTTCTTCAGCGCCTCGGCACACGCAAAGGGTGTGGCCATCAAGGCCCTCGCCGCCGCCCCAATCATCTGGCCTCTGGATCGCTCCCTCTTTCAACGCGCCATCAGCAACCTGTTGGCCAACGCCCTGGCGCACACGCCGGCGGGAGGCACGATCTCACTCGACGCTCGCGTCGAGCCCGCTGGCCTGGTCGTTTCCGTCACCGACACAGGCGTAGGCATCGATCCGCAGCGACTTCAAGGCCTGCTGGATCGCACCGGGGGGCGGCACGCCGCCGGGGCCAGCGCTGGCCTGGGCCTGCTCATCGTTCGACGCATCGCCGAGCTTCACCACGGCTCGCTGGAGATCGACTCGGCACCCGGGAAGGGCGTGATCGCCACCATGCGATTTGTCTCAACATGACAGCGATGACATCTTGTTGCAATCGGCCTGAAAGAATCCACCGGTAGAGTCTCTCATTGCCACACGCACGCGGCACGAACTTCTTCGCCTGCCGCGCAACTCCCACGCACTCGTGGCACCACAGGAGACAGTCATGCCCGCCGTCCTTGCTCGCACCCGTCACTCAAACCTCTTCCTCGCGATTCTCTTCGCTCTACTCACGCTCCTCTGCCTCGCGCCCATCCACGCCGCACTCGCTCAGTCGGCCATTCCCCTGCCCACCGGCCCCTACCGCGTCGGCAGAACACCGATGATTTTCCGCGACGCGTCCCGCATCGACCCATACTCGCCCCGGGCCAACGACGCGCGACGCCTGGCGGTGCTGGTGTGGTATCCCGCCTCCCCGCGCCGGGGCTCGCCCCTCTTCGCCAACGACCGCGCCGACTTCACCTCCTCGCTCACTGCCTTCGCCCGCGTCTCACAAGCCCAGGGCCAGCCAGGCACCATCCGCGAGATCGTGCAAGGCCTGCGCGGGCTCCAGCCCAATGTCTTCGAAGACCTTTCGCCCAGCCGCGATCGCGCCTTTCCGCTCGTCCTCCTCTCGCATGGGCTCGGCAGCATGCCCGAGGAATACGACAGCCTCGCCGAAGACCTCGCCAGCCGCGGCATGATCGTCGTCGGCGTCAACCACACCTACGCCTCCTTCGCCAGCATGTACCTCCCCGACCGGCCCACCTATAGCGCCCCGGATCTCAGCATTACCCGCCTGGACCTGCAAGCCGACGTGGGGGCCGCCCTCAACGCCCAGTGGGCCCAAGACCTTCGATTCGTGCTCGACCGCATGCTCCAACTCAACGCCTCACGGGGCAGCGAGTGGTACCAGCGTATCGACACCTCGCGCATCGCCGCCGCCGGCCACTCCTTTGGTGGCTCCGCCAGCGTCACCCTCGCCTTCACCGATTCACGCGTCCGCTGCGCCGTCGAGATGGACGGCTCGCTGTGGGGGCAGGCCGTTTCGCTCGCGCCCAATAAGCCGGTGATGTTCGCTCAGGCCGAAGGCTCTACCCCCACCGACCTCCCCGAATCCCCCTCGGATGATGAGCTCGCGCAGTTCGGCCTCACCCGCGACCAATACAACGCCGGACGTCTGTTCCTCATCGCCTCCAACGCCGCAGTGGCGAATCAGTCTTCCGCCGGAGGCTGCTGGGTCCGCATCGCCGGGGCCGTCCACCAGGGCTTCTCCGACTACGCCCTCATCGGCGCGGCCGACAGCGGCACCATCGACCCCTCCCGCTTCCGTGCCCTCCTCCGCACCTACGTCCACGCGTTCCTGAGCGACCAGTTCTTCGGCACCCGCTCGGGCATCCTCCGCGCCGCGGCTCCTGCTTTTCCCGAAGTCACCGTCGTGCGACCCGCCCCCTAACTCGCCGCCTCCCCGAGGCTCGCAACCCGGGTCCGCCGCCCGCCCCGGTCGCTCCGGGGCGTTTTCATTTCCGCTTCTTGAACTTCGCCTTGATGCTGGGCGTCGCGCTGCTGCCGTGCGAGCGCATCCCCGGCATCCCCTTGAGCCCCGGCAACATGCCGCCCAGTCCGCCGCCACTGCCCAGCTCCTTGACCGCCTTCACGCGGTCCCCCGCCGTCAGGCTCGCCATCTGGCGGGTCATCTTGCTGACCATGTCAAACTGCTTGACCAACTGCCCGATGTCATCGGGCTTGGTGCCCGACCCCGTCGCGATGCGCCGGCGGCGCGAGATGTCGATCTTGCTTGGCTTCTCGCGCTCGTCGCGTCCCATGCTGTTGATCATCGCCTCGACCTTGTCGAGCTGCTTGTCCTCGATGTGAACGTCCTTCAACATCCCGCCCACGCCGGGGAGCATCCCCAACAGCTGCTTCAAAGGGCCCATCCGCCGCAGCGTCTTGAGCTGGTTCAAGAAGTCGTCCATCGACATCTGGCCCTTGGCCATCTTTTCGTGCAGCTTGTCGGCCTCGGCCTGGCTCACCTGCTCCTGGGCCTTCTCCACCAGACTCAGCACGTCGCCCATGCCCAAAATCCGCCCCGCGAAACGCTGGGCGTGGAACTCATCCAGTGCGTCGAGCTTCTCGCCCACGCCCACAAACTTGATGGGCGCCCCGGTGACGTGCTTGACCGAGATCGCCGCCCCGCCCCGCGTGTCGCTGTCAAACTTCGTCAGAATGATCCCGTCAACCGCCAGCTTCTGATGGAACACCTTCGCCGAGTTCACGGCGTCCTGCCCCGTCATCGCATCGACCACCAGAAACACATGATTCGGCGGCACCGCCTGCTTCACCCGCGTCAACTCGCCCATCAACTCGTAGTTCACATGCAACCGGCCCGCGGTGTCGAGAATCAGAACATCCACGCCCGCCTCGACCCCCGCCCGGTACGCCCGCCTGGCGACCTCGACGGCTACCCCCACCGCCTTCCCATACTCCGCGGCCTTGTCCTTCTCTCCATAAAACAGCACCTTGGCGCTGCCATCGCCCATCTCGCCCACCTGGCGGGCCAGCGTCTCAAGCTGCTCGACGGCCGCGGGGCGCTGCAGGTCAAGGGCCGCCAGCATGACACTCCGCCCGCGCTTTTTGAGATACGCCGCCAGCTTGCCGCAGGTGGTGGTCTTGCCGCTGCCCTGCAAGCCCGACATCATGACGACGGTGGGTCCGCTGCTCGCCTTGCCGATTGGCGAAGCCTGCTGAATGATCGGCCCCCCGGGGATCGCCCCGTACGAAGGCGCCTCAATCACGCCCCCCAGCATCTCGACCAAGCGGTCGTAGACGATCCCGATCATCTCCTGCCCGGGCTTGAGGCTCTTGGTGACTTCCTTGCCCTTGGAGTCGTTGAGCACCCGCTCGCAGAAGGCGTCTACGACCTCGACATGGACGTCGGCCTCGAGCAGGCTGGTGCGCACCTCGGCCATCGCGTCGGAGACGTTCTTCTCCGAGATCTTGTCGTTGCCGGAGAGCTTGCGGAAGAGACCATTGAACGTGTCGGTCAGGCGTTCGAGCATGGGGCAACAGTACGGCGGCCCCGTCTCCGCCGCACGCTGGCTCACCCCCACCACCCAACGAAAAAGGGAAGCGCCAACGAGGGCGCTTCCCTGAAAATGGCTTCCAATCCCTAGTGCCTAATGCCTAATGCCTAATGCCTAGTGCTTAGTGCCTAGTGCCTTCCCTCACGGACACGCCCCGCCCGCGACGACGTTGACCAACGCGTCGATGTCACCCTGATCGGCGTTGCCGTCGCGATTGAAATCCGGGTCCGCCCCAACCGGGTTGGACCCGCCCGCCAGAACGTTGATGAGATAATCAAGGTCACCCTGATCGACGTTGCCATCCTGGTTGATATCCGGTTCGCACGGGGGCTGGGTGAGGGTCAGCGAAATGTTGTCGGCGCTGGCGTCGTTGAACGTCCCCACGTTTCGCGCCATGAAGAGCACCAGCACGACCGACTTCGTCTGCGGCGGGATCAGCCCCTGCGTGCTGCGAGTCAGCAGTCGGGTCTGGTTCCCACGCTCACCCGCCAGCGGGCCCAGCAGCCCGGAAGTACCGATGCTGTTCCCCGCCGCGTTCAACCAAAGCAGCGTGATCGAGGCACTGTCGTCCTGGCTCCCGGCTCCGCCCAGCTGGGCCGAAAGCTGGAAGGCCACGCCCCCGCGTTCGATGTCGCCAGCCAAGGCGTTCAGGTTGATCGTCTGACTCGCCGTCGAGAACTGCGAATCGGCCCCGCCCACGAAGAAGTTCCGCCCGCTTCCCGGGAAACTGGTGGGGAAACCCGCCGTCCCGTACGCGACGACTGTGAACCCATCCCCGAAGGTGTCCCACCCAGGAATGTTCACCAGGGTCGAACCATTAGGTGAGGCCGGCCCTTGCTCAGCCCCTGGGTTCACCAGCAGGTTGGTCCCGTACTGCTGGGCCATCGCCGCGTTCGCAGCCAACGCAAAAACCACGGCCGCCACGTGGGCAGCCCCAATCCGGTCGCGCGTCATCATTTCTTGCTCTCCTCAAGAATCACACCACCCCGAGCGACCCCTCCGCTTTGAGTCTAACCGAAGATGAGGCTTTTTCCACCCATTTTGGTGCAAAACTCGGTCAAGTTCGGATGAATCTGCGCAAGGAAACCCCCGGTCTAGGGCACCGGGGGTGGTATCCAGCGACGAACTTTTCCCGTCAGTGGCGCATCACGGGCAAGGGCCGCCCGCCACCACGTTGATCAGGGAGTCGATGTCCCCCTGATCCACGTTCCCATCCTGATTGAAGTCCGGATCAATGCCCGTGGAGTTCTCGCCACCAGCCACGACATTGACGAGGTAGTCGATATCGCCCTGATCCGCGTTGCCGTCCTGGTTCAGGTCCGGATCGCAAACGGGCTCACCCGCCAGCACCGTCACCGTCAGGGTGTCGGTCCCGGTCGCCCCCTGATTGTCGGTCACCAGCAACTGCACCGTGTGGACCCCGACCACGAAGCTCACCGTCGTCTGAGGCGTAGCGACATCCGCCAGCAGCGTCGCCCCCTCGGTCCAGCGATAGCCCACGATCGAGCCATCGGCATCCTGGCTCAGCGAGCCGTTGAGCAGCACGCTCTCGCCTCCGCTGTTGTCAGAGTCGGTCACCGTGATGTTCGCCCCGGCGTTGGCCGTGGGGGCCTGGTTGGGCACACCCCGGAAGCCCGGCTCGCCGACCTGGGAGATATAGCGGAACGTCGTCGCGCCACTCTGCTGGGCCCGCACAAAGTAGAAGTAGGTCTGCCCGGGGTTGGCGCTGGTGTCGATGAAGCTTGTCGTCGAGGCCGCCAGATTGGGCCCGACCTGCACCGAAACGCCAAACGAATCGGAGTTGGCCCGGGTCACGATGTACCCGGTCGCTTCGGTGATCGCCGGCCAACTGATGTGAACCCCGTCCGTGAACGTTCCGTCCGAAGCCGTCGGAACGAACGAATCGTTCCCCGTCGAGATGCTCATCCGATACAGCTGCGTCTGCGACATCGCCACCGAGGAGGTGACCCGCACCAGGTTGACCCCCTGGTTGAGCAGGAGGTTGGTGATCGACTCCGTCACACCCGCGGCCGTGTTGTCCGCAAGGCGCAGCGTCGTCGTGCCCGTGCTGCTCGTCACCGTGACCACCAGATTCGCCTGTGTCCCGGCGTTCACCGTCGTGCCCGAGGTCTGGCACGATGAGTCGGCGTTCTGATCCACATCCAGATACGAGCTCCCCACCGGGGTCACGCTCACGGCCAGCAACCGGGGCACATCCACCGAGATGCGATACCAGTCGATGTCATCATCCGAACTCGCGGCACTCGAACCCGGCGAGAGCCCCACCCCCGACGCCTGCGTCACCGACGGGAAAGGCAAGTTCCCAAGCACCATCGACGTCCCCGCCGTGAAGCTCCCCAGATCGGTCGCGGTGTTCGCGGTGTCGTTGGGTTCAAAGTTGTCCCCATAAAACTCCTGCCCCCCGCGGATGTCGTCCTGCTGCGGGCCGTCGTAGGCCGTGCTGATGAACGGCTCCATGAGCTTGGTGGCGCTGGCGGGGCAGACATGCGAGAAGCCCAGCCCGTGCCCATGCTCGTGGGCCACCACGTTGCGCAGGAACGTGTAGTTCGACGCGCCTTGCGCCCAGTTCTCCGAGGAGTCGATCACCATGTCGCCGTTGGAGGGGAACTGGTTGTACGCCAGGATGTTGTTCTGCCCGTCGATGTTGTGCATCCCGATGCGGATGTCACCCCGGCGGCCACTCTGCCCCGCCGAACCCCAGGCCGCCCCATCGTCCCACTCGTTCCCGCCGAAGGTCACCCGGGTGTAGTTGACGCCGGTGACCACCGCCCAGCGATCAAAGACCCGTTGGAACTGCAAGATCCACGTCTGCCGGTTGGCCGCGCCGAAGAGCTGGTCCATGCGGCTGAAAAGATTTCTCGCGATCTGCCCCCCCGGGCTTCCGCTGTTTCCCCACGCGATCCCGTCTGGCACAAAGCTCCACGTCAAGTCGATCGGGTCACCGGGGGTCCCCGCCCAACGCTGCGAGGCGTTGTAACGGCTCTGATACCCCCCCTGCAGCGCCTGCTGGATCGCCTGCCACTCCTCGGTGGTCGGGTTCGACCCCTCCGCAAAGCACAACGCCGCCGGCCCAGCGTCCAGTGGGTCCCCCGACGCCGGACGCCCGTCGATGGTCGGGCCCACATTCCCCTTCGAGTCCATCACCCGTCCGTCCTCGAAGCAGAGTTCCGGATAACTTTGGGCCGGGCCAAACGCCCGCCAACCCGAAGGACCCGCCAAGCCCACACTCGTGCCCGCCAAGACCAGCAACGCCATCACCCCGGTGCTCAGTTTCATCTACGTGCCTCCAGAACCATGCAGCGCGGGCGAATGACCGCGACAGATCAACCCACATCAACGCCCACGACGCTCCCCCCCGAAGCCGCCTTCGCTTCGGCCAAGCGCCGCAACGCACCATTTTCGGCTCGTCCGAATCCTCACGTCACCAGGAAAAAAACTCTGGTCGCCAGGTTCGTCCTCGCCCGCGGGCGACCACGCCATCTCGCGCACGTGGCACACCCCGCCGGGCCCACACAGTTGGCCCAGCCGAAACACCTTACGCGAATTTTCACGGATCGATACCCTAATTTTGCGCAATTTGTGGCAAATCGGACCCTGCGCTCCACTCCCCCATCCAGGCTATCGCGCCTCGAGCGGGGCCCAATCCCTCCCCGCCAGTTGTTCAAGCCGTACCCGGATCCGCGTCAACAACTCACCTTCCTGCACCCGATCCCCAAAGGTTCCCACCAGGGCCCATGCCAGAAAATCCCCCTGGTCTGCCTGCCGCTCAAACCGCACTTGGGCCGGCTCGTCGTGCGCCGTTACCAGTTGAAAATCTTGGACGTTTTCCCGCTCCTGCGACGCCACGACCGCCATCTGGCACAGCCCCGCCGCCACCTGCACCGCCGCCCCAACATCGTCCCAGTCGCCCCGCATCACAACTTCGGTCCCGTCACTCCGCACCGGGGCCACATGGGCCGAAGGCCCCAAGCACCCCC
>JAKFUN010000066.1 GCA_021732675.1 Phycisphaerales bacterium | reverse complement strand
GCTACAAGTGCTGGGTGAGATGCCCGAGGGGCCTGCCCGCCTGTATCCTTTGCTGGCGACGCGATTGCCGTTGACGGCGGTGGATGAGGTGCCCAAGCTCTTGCGGGCGCTGGGCGTCTTTCGTTCGCGAGCGTCGGCCCGGTTGCTGGTGATGTATACCGACGCCCGGTATCCCGACGAGGTGGTTGAGGCGGCTCTAGATGCCTTGGAGCACCTGTCGGCACGCAGCGATCTGGCCCGCGACGCTGCGGCGTGGCAGGGGTGGTTAACGCAGATGGAAGATCAGAGCGAGGCGGGTTGGCGAGCGATGTTGACCGCGTCGCTGGCGGCCCGGGTCGACGCCCAGGTAGCCCGCACCGCGGACCTGACTTTGCAACTGGGTGATGCGCTTCGCCAGCTGCACCTGGCCACCCCCCAGGAGAATCGGGGCGAGCTGCTGGACTCCATGCTGCGAAATCGCGACTCGGCGGTGCGCTCCGTCGGGCTGGAGCTTGTCTCTCGCGAGCTTTCCGCAGCGGGCGACATCGACCGGCGCGTGGGCGACGCCACGCTCGCGCTTTTGGCCGATGAAGATCCGCTGGTGCGGGCCAGCGCGGCCCGGTTGGTCCGTCAGCTCGCTCCGGACAATGCCTGCGAGGCCATTACCCGGGCGCTGGTGGCTGAACGCGACCCAAAGCCGGCCGGGGCTCTGTTGCTGGGGGCCGCCAGATGGCCCAGCCCCCTGCTGGTGGAGGCGGCGATGAGGTGGCTGGCCACCACCGGCCCAGCGCGTGAGCCCGCGTGTGAGGCGGCCTGGCGTCTATATCGCGCCGGTGAACTGGACTCCGGGCATCAAGCCCGGCTGCTCTCCCTGGTTCGCGACTGGGCGGACGACGCGATGACCCCCGCGGCCTGCGGGGTGCTCGCCACCCTGGGCGAATCGCCTGATCGGGAGCGTCTGCGCCCGCTGCTGTTTGCCAAGCAAAGCTCATTGCGGCATGCCGTCGCGGAGGCGCTGCTGTGGTACCCCGAGTTCCTGGATGATCTGGTGCGGGCCGCCCGTGCTGACCCCGACCTTTACGATGTCGCCTCGCGCGGGCTGCTTCAGAACGCCCCGACTTCGGCGGGTCTTAGGCAGTTGCTTTCGCTACCCAAACCATCGACGGAAACTGCGATGCTGGGCATTTCGCGTCTGGCCCGGGCATTGAGCGCCCGTGATCTGCTGGATGTCACCAAGGGCGTCAAGGACGAAGCGATGCGGGTGTTGCTGCTTCGTCAGCTCACCGCCGATTCGCGCGAGATCTCCGAGCGCATGAACCCTGAGATGTTGCCCGCGCTGGCGGAGGGGGCTGTGTTGCTCGCGGACTTGCAGCTTGACGCCCGCGAGCCGGATCAGGCGCTGTCCACGCTGGAGCTTTCGCCTTTCTTTGGTCCCGGGGCCTTGCCCGCGCCGCGGCAGTTTGGGGTCTTACGCTGCAGCGCCCTGGCCGCTCTGGGGAAGATCGAGGCAGCGGACGAAGCCGGCGGCCCCCCGGAAGCCTGGATTCGCGGGCTGGAGATCGCGGTCAAGCAGGACTTCGCCCCGGCGCTGGGGGCGGAGATCAAACGCCGCTTCGGGGCGGGGCTGGGCGAGGAACTCGAGCGCAAAGTAGACGTCTTGCTGGCGCAGGCGGCCAGCGCCCGAGACCCCAAGGCCCCGCAATCTTCAACCAGCGAACGCTGAAAGAAGCTTGGGCTAGCGACCCCTATCGACGACGCCTCGCCAGCGGCAGCAACCCGGCGAGCGCCAGCATCGCGGGGGGCGTGGGCACGAGGGTCAGGGTGAGCACCGTGCCGTTCTGGATTGCTTCGGGATCGTTGAAGCTCCACTGCACGCTGTTGCGCTGGGTGTCGATCCCGCTCTGATAGCCGATGGTGGCGAAGTCGCGCACGCCCGACTGCTCGACATCTTGGAAGAGCCACTGGGCGAAGATGGTATCTCGGCGAGCGGCCCCGCCAAAGACCTGCAACTGGATGGTCGCGGTGTTGCCCGGATCGCCCTTGGGGAGCATGTTCCACTGGATGACGTAGCTGTCGCTGAACTCTTGGTAGAAGACGTTGGAGGTGCCCCCGGTGCCCGGGCCGGGGTTGTCCCACATCACCGCGACCGACTGCTGGCCCCCAAACAGCGAGGAATCGGGGATGGGGGTGTTCACGGGGCCGGCGCTGCCCGAGGCGGCGGCCGGGCCAAAGCCGACAGCCATGTTGTTGCTCACAGTCACGATGTTGGTGCCGAAAAAGTTGGAAGTGATCGCCGAGGGGATGGTCACCTGGGCGTCGTCGCCGAGGTTCAGGGAGGTGCCCGTCCCGCTGATGTCGATGAACGATCCGGCGATGTTGTTGACGATGGTGACCTGGGCGGCGGCGCCAGAGGCCAGGGCAAAAGCGGCCGCGATGGCGGCGAGTGTCGTGCGCATGTCTTCTCTCCCTCGGGGCAACCGTTCCGCGGCCACCCGGTGCTGACTGGTTCACAGGCTACCCAAATGGCGACAAAAGTAAATACGGCTGCCAAAATTCCGCCCCGCCGCGGACGGTCAATCGCGGTTCGCCCGAGGCTTTGGGACGTCCAGGTCGTAGGCGAGGTGGAGCCATTTCAGCACCGGCTTGGTGATGTCATCAAGGGTTTGCAGGGGGATTCGGTGGGTGATTCGGTCTTTTTTGGAGAGGCCGCCGGTGTCGATGAGCAGGTCGGGGAGGGGCTTGGCGTAAGTCCCCAGAGCGAGGCCGAGATCGACCCGGGTGTTGGTGCTGGGTTTGATTTGCGCGAAGACGTGGGTCCGATAGAACGGAACCATGGTGGAGCAGGGGCAAACGCGAACGTCCGGAAGGGCATCGCGGGCGTGAATGAGCAGGGCGTCGAAGATGGGCCGCAAGGTGGACTTCTTGCCGGCGTACATCGCGTCGACCAGTGTCGGTGCTTGTCGGAGGTAAGCCGCGGGGTCTTCGTCGGCAAAGGCGACGTTGGAGCCCAGCGAGCGGCTAGAGAGCCAGGCCGCGGCGTGGGTACCGAGACCCGTTTCGGCCTTGACCCAGGTCTGCCGGGCCTTGAGGTCGGGCGGAGCGTCGCGTTCGATTCGCTTGAGCCACTGCTCAAATGTGTGCCCGGTCTTTTCGGGAAAGTCGGCGATCCATTTCTGGACCATGGCCACGCCCGGATGGACCGCGTACGGGCTTGTGGGGAGTTTGGTCATGGCGGCAGGATACTGAAAACAAGAAGGCATCAACTCATGCAGCATCAAGGCACTTAGCATCAAGGCACTCGGCATCGAGTTATTCGTCGCCGGGCTTTTCGATGCGCAGGCCCTTGGGGAGCGAGGCAAGGAAGATGCGTCCGTAGCGGGCGGTCAAGAGTCGCTCGTCGAGCAGGACGACGCGACCCGAGTCAGTGCGGCTGCGGATGAGCCGGCCGAAGCCTTGCTTGAACTTGATGACCGCGCGGGGGAGCGAATCTTCCATGAAGCTGTTGCCCCCCCGGGACTCGATGAGCTCGTAGCGGGCCTGGGTCAGCGGGCGATCGGGTGGGTCGAACGGCAATTTGGTGATGATCACGTTGCGCAGGGCCTGCCCGCGAACGTCAACGCCCTGCCAGAAGCTGGCGGCTCCAAAGAGCACGCTCTTGTCGTTCTCGCGAAAGCGCTGGAGGATCTGGGTGCGGGAGCCGTCGCGGCCCTGCGCGAGCAGGGGGAGCCCCAGGGTGGCGAGCGGGCCGGCAAGCTCGGCGGCGCAGCGATTGAGCTGGGCAAAGCTGGTGAAGAGGACAAAGGCGCCGCCCTGGGTCTCGCGCACATGCTTCAAGATCGACCGGCTCAGGGGCGTGAGGGCGTTGCGGGCCTGGCCTTCGTCGTCTGAGGTTGGCGGGTCGATGATGAAGCGAACTTGCTTGGCGTAGTCGAAGGGGCTGCCAAGCTGGAGGGTCTTGGCCCCTTCGCCCCCCAGGCGAGAGAGGACGTGTGCGAAGGCGGTTTCGGAACTTTCGGTCGTTTCGGTCTCTTTGGCTGTGCGCGTCGCAAGGGTGGCGCTGGTGAGGATCACGCTGTGGGGCTGGCGAAAGAGGCGTTCTTTGAGGATCGGGGCGACCTCGATGGGGGCGCAGGCAAGGGTGACGCGCGGGCGAGAGTCGTCGGAGCCGCGGGCGATCTCCCCCCAGTAGGCGCACCCCGTGAGGGTTTGCGAGACGAGCACTTCGGCGTCGGAGGCGATCATCTCGGCGCGCTGGGCATAGCTGTTGAGCTCGAAGCGGTCGGGTTCGTTCTTGACGGCCTCACGCAACGACTTGAGACGCAGGGAGAGCTCGCGCATGGCGGGGGTGAGCACGTTGTTGAGTTCGCCGGGCTTGCGAAGGCGCAGCGAGTGGTCGCCTCCCGGCGCTCGGGCGTGGGTCCACGAGGAGCTCGCCGGGGCAGAGCCGGAGCCCCGCGCGATGATGTTCTGCAACTCGTCAAAGAAGGCCCGGCTCGCCCCCGCGGCTTGGTCGACCAGCCGGATCGCCCGCGACACCGAGTCGGGCTCGCCCGCCAGCAGAGGCAGGTGCGAGAGGTACCCCTTGCCGGTGCGGGCGTGGTGGAGAGTGGTCAGCAAGTGGGCCACGCGCCCCTCCGCCAGCGAGACGCCAAAGTGCTCGCCTGCGACGTCCTCGACGTGGTGGGCTTCGTCGAGGATGACGTGGTGATACTCGGGCAGAAAGCCGACCTCCTGGCTGCGCAGCGCCAGGTCGGAGAAGAACAGGGCGTGGTTGCAGATGAGCAGGTTGGCCTGGTCCAGATCGGCGCGGGCACGCTGGTAGAAGCACTGCTCGTAGGTCGGGCAGCGACGGCCCATGCAGTTGCCCGAATCGCTCTGCACTTTGTCCCACACGCCCCCGCGCTCAAGCGGGGGGAGCGAGGAAAGGGTCCCGTCGGTCGTCGTCATCGCCCAGTCTTCGATGATGTGCAGCGATCGGCGTGCCGCCGGGTCGCCAAAGAGGCGGTCCTGCCGTTCGCTGGCGAGCTTCAGGCGACGAATGCTGACGTAGTTGCCCCGGCCTTTGACCAGAATCGGACGAATGCCCGGGGGCGGCGCGTCAGGGTCGCGATCAACATCGTCCTGGGGCGTGGCGAGCGCGCCGACGAGCTCGGTCAGAAGCGGGATGTCTTTCTCCACCAGTTGCTCTTGCAACGCAATGGTGTTGGTGGCGATGACCACGCGCTCGCCCTTGAGCGCCCGAAGCATCGCAGGCACCAGATACGCGTAGCTCTTGCCCACCCCCGTGCCAGCTTCAACCAGCAGGTGAGACTTGGCGGCCATCGCCGATGCCACTGCCTCGGCCATCCGCACCTGCTCGGCTCGAGACTCGAAGCCTTCGCCCAATCGCTTGGAGATCGGGCCACCGGTCGAGAGGATGTCGGCAGCGCCGAGAATCACATCGGAACGGTAGTCGGGAGAAGTTCGGGGGCGAAGGGAACCACCGGCGCCAGCCGCGGCCTACTCCTCGACCGACGCGGGGGGCTTTGAGTCGTCCGGCCGTTTCTTCACGCCCAACGGGGAGCGTTTGGGTTCCCCGTCGGCGCGGGGGTACGTGCGCGGGGTGGCGCTTTGCTTGCCCAGCACGACGACGCGCGAGGTTGGGGTCATCACGGTGGACTCGTGGACGGCCTTGAGGGCGTGCAACGCCGCGGCGGCTTCGGCGAGCTCGCTCTCCGCCTTTTCACCCTTGACAAGCAGGATCAACCCCCCCACCTTCGCCAGCGGGACGGTGAGCTCGGCGATCACGGGCATTGGGCCCACCGCGCGGGCCAGTACCGCGTCGAAGCTCTCACGAAAGGCGTTTTGTCGCCCGTCCGGGCCACGCTCGCCCCGGTTTTGTCCGGCAGCCTCGGCGCGGGCCTGCACCACGGTGCAGTTGGTCAATCCCAGCGTGGTGACGGTGTGGGCGAGGAAGTCAACCTTCTTGCCGGTGGCCTCCAGCAGCGTGAACTTCAGGTGGGGCATCGTGATGGCCAGCGGAATGCCCGGAAGGCCCCCGCCACTGCCCACGTCGATGACCTTGGCACCCTCGGGCAGGTCGGCGAGCATCGGGAGCAGTTGGAGAGAGTCGAGGATGTGGCGCAGCCACGCCTCGGCGGGCTCGCGAACGGCGGTCAGGTTCATCACCTCATTGGCCGCCAGGAGCATGGCGAGATACCGCCCCAGGCGGGGGAGGTCCTCACCATCGAATTCGATCCCGGCTTCGGAGGCCCGATCGAGAAACTCTTGGGTGGGCGTGAGAGGTTCGGTGGGCAACGCGGGGCGAGGGCCGTGGGCGGGCGGTTTGGTCATTGGGGAGAGGGTATTCGGGCTGAGGGCAGGCCCGGATGGATGAAGCTAGCTGACCACGCGGGTCCAACCGGGTCGCTGGGAAGCAGTTCGGCACCCGGGCTGGAACTCAGAAAGAAGAAACAGAAACGACAGGCCAGGCTTGTGCTGGTCGCTCAGGCGATCTCGGGATTCGCGTGGCTCCCTTCGGGCGTGACGGGCTATTCATCGTCGTCGTACTCGAAGGAATGCCGCAGCATGGCGTGGGGGCGTCGGGCCGCGATGTTCAGAATCAGCCCGGTCATCACCCACATGGTGATCTCGCTGCTCCCACCATGACTTACGAATGGGAGCGTGATGCCGATGATGGGGAGCAAACCCAGGTTCATGCCGATATTGATGATCGCCTGGGTAGATACGAAGGCCGCCAGGCCGACAGGGACCAACCTCCCGAACGGCTCGCGGCACAACGCGGCGGTCCAGATCGCTCCGACAATCCATGCCCCGTAGAGCCCCACGATCGCCAGCCCCCCCAACAGCCCGAAGCGATTGGCAACCACCGCGAAGACCATGTCGTTCTCGCGTTCGGGCAGGGCGTTGAAGTGCACCAGCGTGCGAGCGCGGCTGGCGCTCACGCCCAGTTCCTGCCCCGCCCCCACCAGGCGCTGGGCCGTCACGCTTTGCATGTTGATGTCCTGGTCGGCGCTCGCATCCCCCTTGGCTTGCAGAATCAACCCCACGATGCGGGCCTTTTGGTGCGGCAGGAGCAGCGGATACGCAGCAGGGGCGGCCATAGCGGCCAAGGTGACGATGAGGGCCAGGTGCTTGAGCTTGGCTCCCGCTGCGACGAGAATGGCGAACAAAGCGGGAATGAACAGGGCAGCGTTGCCGAGGTCGGGTTCCAGGGTGATGAGGGCGACGGGAATGCCGGTGATGATCGCCGGGGGAAGCAGGCCTCGGAACGTACGGTGATTCTTGCGAAATCGCAGGTACCACGCGATGGTGAGTACCCAGGCGATCTTGGCAAGCTCGCTGGGCTGCAGGTCAAAGGGGCCGAGGTCGATCCATCCCCGGGCGCCGTTGCGGGGCCGGACCAGCCACGCGGGCACAAAGGGCAAGAGCAGAAAAACCAGCATCGCCAGCGCGATCGCGAAGAGCCCCCAGGAGATGGCCCCCAGCAGGCGATATCGGGGCAGGGTGACGATGACGCATGCGACCAGCCCCAGCCCGATGTAGATGAGCTGGCGAAAGGCCATGGGGGAGAGGGCGGCCGTGGGCTTGGGGGCCGCCCCAACGTCGATGGCGTGTACGCCCACCAGCGCCAACGCGATGGACGCGCCCAGCACCATCCAGGCCGGACCGATGTTGGCGGCCACTTCGAAGGCCTTTCGCACGGCTCGCACCAACGGGTGCTCGTTCGAGGGGGCGCTGTAAAGCGTCACTAGAGGTAGCCCTCCAGCTCGAGGGCGTGGATGATCTGATTGACGATGGGGCCCGAGACCTTGCCCCCGGAGCCCCCGTAATCGATCACGCAAGAAATGACGTACTTGGGGGCCCCGTGTCCGACCATCACGACAAACCAGGAGTGGTCACCCTCTTCGAGCAGTTCGGGGGGGGCGGGGCCGTCTCTGCCATCGGGGTCGTTGAATAGCTTGGGGGCAGCGGCAGTGCCGGTCTTGCCCCAGACGTCTACGGATTTGAAGTTGAAAATCGGCTCTTCAATCCCGTCGGTGACGATGTGGTTGCCGGTGCCTTCGTGGTCGTTCACGGAGCGCTGCAAACCACGAATGGCGACGTCGATCGAGGAGGCCTCGAGCCCTAGGTCGCGGGGCTCTGGGCGGGGGACGCCGGTGATGAGGCGCGGGGATTGCCAGATGCCCCGCCGCGCCAGCGTCGCGTACGCATTGGCGGCGTGCAAAGGCGTCCACGTCACCGGGCCCTGGCCGATGCCCATCTGGATCGCGTCGGGGAGCTTCAGCCCCAGGTCCGCCGCGTCCTTGCGAAAGCCCATGGCCCCGGGGACTTCATACCCCGCGCCCAGGTCAAAGGTCGAGCCCACCCCAAACTCGCGATACGTCGCGATGACCCCTTCGGGCCCAAGGCGCCGGCCCATCGTGAAGAAGAAGACATTGCACGAGCACATGATCGCTTCGTCGGGGGTGAGGGGATGGCCGTACAGGGCAGTGTGGGTGGTCTGGAATTTCTTATAGATCCAGCAGCGAAAGATGTTGGGCTGGTTTTCGAAAAGGTGCCCGGTGCAGGCGATGGGTTCGTCCAGCGAGTAGGCCCGGCGCTGCCTCGCCCCGACGAGCATGAGGGGCTTGACGATCGAGCCAGGGGTGTAGAACTTCTGCGTCGCCCGGTTGAGCAGCGGGGTGGAGAGCTTGTCAGCGACCAGCTCATCGCGGCGGTCGCGCAGGTCGGCCTGCGTGTAGCTGGGGGTCGAGACCATCGCCAGAATGTCCCCGCTGTCGATATCCAGAACCACAGCAGCCCCGTAAAGGGGCGCACCCAACGCCTGGGTGGTGCTCTCCTGATGGTGCCAGGGCTGGACGACCGCCAGGCCCGCGGCCGGGGTCATGAGGGCCTGCACCCGGGCCTGGAGCATCACATCGAGCGTGAGATGCACATCGCGGCCCCGCACCGGAGGCTCGGTGATGCGTTCGCCAGTGTCAAGGCGATTGGTCTGAACCCCGCGAAGCCCGCGAAGGAGGTTTTCTTGGGTGGATTCGATCCCGCCGTCGCCCACCCGGTCCCCATCGCGGTACGACCCGCGATCTACCCCGAGCAGCGCATAGGCCCTGGCCCGGGCCTCGGGGGATTCATCCAGAAACGCCTGGCGGCGTTCGGGGTCGCCCACAAACTGCTTGCCGGTGGGCGAATCTTCCGGGCTGGCGCTGCCGTAAATCTGGTCGCGCATCCGCCCGATCAGGTGCGAAGCGATCCCCGGCACGGTCACCTCCGCCGGCGCGTCGCTGCGCACCGGGCCGGGAAAGGTCGAGCGATCCACGCTTACGATCAATGTCTCGAAGGGGTACTCGCGATTGCCCGAATCGCGAACCATCAGCCCCGGAGCCCGATCGACCGTGACAGTGCGGGCGGACCTCGCGTCGTTCAGGCGGTCTTCGGGGGCGGGCAGCGCCAGTTCTACTTCTTCACCCGCCAAGCCCTGGCAGGCAAAGCCGGCGTCGTCGCTCACGCGACTGACCAGCACATGCGCCTGGCGCATCTCCGCGATCGGCTGGTTGGCTTTGCGTTCGATCGCCTTGAGGCTCGCCTCGGTGAGTTTGACCCCTTTTTCCGCCGCCAGGGCCAGTTCGCGCTCTCGCCGGGCCTGGGCCAGGTGCTGGGCTTTGGACTCTACCAGTTGGATGGTGCGGTCTCGGGCCTGGTCGAGGGCGACGCGGGGGATGCCGCTGCGGGAGGCGATCTCATCCCACGCCCGGTCGAGGTGGACGAGAAAGGCGGGGAGGTATCGGGCGGCTTCATCGTCGCGGGCCTGGGGAGAAAGCCCGGTCCACGCTGACCCGACGCTCCGGCGAGCCGCCAGGCGGGCTTGCTCGCGGGCCCAGTCGCCATTGATGACCTGATACTCGACGGCGATGTCGTAGCTGGGGCGGTCCTGAGCCAGGATCCGGCCCTTTCGGTCCACAATGCTCCCCCGGACTGTCGGGGTTTGTTGGCTGCGGGTAAGGCGGCTCTCGGCCTGGGCCCGCAGGTCCTCGCCTCGACCCAGCGTCAGACGGGCGAGCCTGACGCCCAGCGGGATGAACGCCACCAGCATGAGCGACAGCACCAGCAGCAAGCGCCGGTGGAACATGCTGGGAATGATTGACTTGATCGACATCAGGCCCGTCCGTGGGGAGTGTGCCGAGGCCTTCTTTCCTCGGGAATCCGACTTTAGCATCGGCTCGATCCCCCCTCGCTACCCACAACCGGGAAAGATCCGACACACCTGCTTTGGATTGGGGTACAGTGGGCACCACTCCAACTGGCCAAAGGGATCACCAAGGTGACAAAGTCGGGCGGCACAAAGACCAAGGCCAAGAGCACTCCGAGCGCTCTCCCACACCGCCGCACGCGCGCGGACCATGCGATGGAGACCGCCGAGGACTACGTCGAGGCCGTCGCGAGACTGGCCGGGGATGGCCTGGTACGAGTCGGCGGGCTGGCCCTGTGCCTGGGCGTCAGCCATGTGACGGTCGTGCGAACCCTGGAGCGACTGCGGCGCGACGGCCTGGTGTCAAAGGACACCAACTCGGGAATCGCGCTGACCCCCAAGGGCCGACGCCTGGCCGGGGCTTCGCGCGCCCGCCATGACGTGGTCGTGCGATTTTTACAAGCGCTGGGGGTCCCTCCCGGGGTGGCACAGCAAGACGCCGAGGGGATCGAGCATCATGTCAGCAAGGCGACTCTTCGGGCGATGAAGCGATTCGGGTCGCACGGGGTCTAGACGTTGCAAGTTTTCCGATTTCGCATTAGGGTGTGCGTCTGAATCTGGCCGGGTCCTCTTGAGGAGTTTCGCTCGCGATGTCAGCCCACACCCCGTTGACGCCCCCCACCGAACCGATGGCCAACCTCGACGGGGCCGTCCCCCCTCTTC
>JAKFUN010000191.1 GCA_021732675.1 Phycisphaerales bacterium | reverse complement strand
TGCTGGAGGCAACGGGGGCGGTGAGCCGCGAAGTGGCGATTGTGCTCGCGGAAGGGGCTCGCCAGCGACTGGACGTGGACCACTGCCTGGCGATCACCGGAATCGCGGGCCCGACCGGTGGAGTGCCGGCGGCGGCGGGTCGCCCCGAGAAGCCGGTGGGGCTGGTCTACATCGGGCTGGCGACGCGCGGGGAAGAAACTGAGGTGCGCCAGTTCAAGTTTGTCGGAGATCGAGGAAATGTCCGCGAATGGGCGACCCGCTCAGCACTGGCGATGCTCTGGCGCAGGCTAGCAATGGCCCCGCGGGCCAAACTGCTGCGCGAAGTGTGAGTTTGACGATCGCGCGAAACTCCGCAAGCCACAGCGAAAATCGACGGTCCGCGGGGGGGCCGGGGAACTCGAATACGCGATTGATCAATCGCGGCACGGGGTTTGCGGAATCGTCCGGGGCCCCTTCGTCCGTCGGGTGTTATCTGTGATTCTTCCGACCCGGATTCGTCCGATTATCTGGGTCTGGAGACGCACCCGGCAGGAGGCCGACCACCCGCGCCGATCAGGCCCGGAGGACACGATGTTCGCAGCCGCCTCGCTCGCTCGCTCCGTATCCAAGCCCGTGTCGCGCATGTTCACCCGCCCATTGGAGTTGAGCGCGGGAGAGAGTGCGGACCCGCTGGCTGCGGGCCGCGCCCAGCTCATTTCCAGCATCCTTGAAAAGAACCCCTCGGCGAGCCTGGAGTTCCTGGGGCGCTTCCCCGAGCCGGCACTGAAGGATTATCTTGACCATCTTGAGATGGTTGATGAGCCGCGGGGAATGGGTCGTGGATGGGTCCGCCGCAGCGGGGCCCCGGCGATCGTGACGCGGGTGGCGCTGACCTGATCGGGGTGAATCCCGCGAGTCGGAACGATTTGGGTTGAATAGAGGTTGATGATCCGCCGATGCCTCCAGCGTCTGCGCCTGCCCTGCCTCGGTTGGCAGGGGCGCGCCGCACGGAGGTTTTCACATGCGCCTTGCTCTTCCGCTCGCGTTGGTGGTGCTCGCTGGCCTGCCCGTCTCCTGCGGCTCCAATGCCTCCCAGCGCGTCGGCTCCGCCGAGAGCTTCGCGGTACACGCCGAACCTCCAGTGGCGGCAACACCCGCGGCCCAGCCTGCCACGCCCGCGGCCCCCGCCGCCCACGCGTCGCCCGCAGCGGATCGGCAAGCCAACCTTCGCAACAACCTCAGCCTCCCGACGGCGGGGGCCCTGGCCTCTGGCCCGAACTTCAGCGATCGCCCCGAAACCAGCGCGGACCCGGATCTCACCCCGACGCGTGAGACCCCGACCCTGAACGTCGCCCGCGTGACCTTCGCGGAAGAAGGGGCGGACTTTGACCCCAGCGTTTCGCGCGATGGTTCCAAGCTCGTCTTCGCAAGCACCCAGCACCGCCGCACGGCCGATATCTACATCAAGAACACCGACGGGCGCGTCGTGACGCAGTTGACCAACGACCCCGCCGACGACATCAACCCGCAGATCAGTCCCGATGGCACCAAAATCGCCTTCGCCTCCAATCGCAGCGGAAGCTGGGATATCTACGTCATGCCCGTCACCGGCGGCAAAGCGGTGCAGGTCACCGACGACCCGGCCAACGAGATCCACCCGAGCTGGTCGCCAGACGGGCGACAACTGGTCTTCAGCCGACAGAGCGAGGTGAGCTCGCGCTGGGAAATGTGGATCGTTGACACCGCCAATCCTTCGGCGTCGCAGTACATCGGCGACGGGCTCTTCCCGCAGTGGTGCCCGGTGGCGGCGACCGGGACCGAGGGCGCGGACCGGATCATGTATCAGTTGCCGCGCGAGCGCGGGCGGCGCTCGTTCGCCGTGTGGACGGTGGACATCTCGAACGGCCGGGCGATGAACGCCTCGCAGATCGCCAGCAGCGCGTCGACCGCGTTGATCAACCCGGCGTGGAGTCCGGATGGGCGATGGATTGTCTTCAGCGAGGTGATGGCGCCCGCCACGCCCAACGCCGCGGCTCGCCCGGCTCAGGCCATCCTGTGGATGACCAGCCTGAATGGAGAAGCGCGGGTGCGCCTCACCTCGGGTGAAGGGGTCTCGCTGGGCCCGGTTTGGGGCCCGGGGAATCGCCTGTTCTTTGTGAGCGACCGTACGGGTGCGGACAACATCTGGACGATGGATGTCGGGAACGCCGTGCAGTCGGCCATGACGAGCATGAACTTTTCTGGAAGCGCAACTGCTTCAAAGCCAATGGCTTCAGAACATACTCCGGCTCATCCTGCGCCCGCCCATCCGGCCGATAACACCCATGTCGCGAATGTGAGTGAGGAGCACGAAGCTCCGCACACGGATCACTAAGCACCCGGCGGCCAGATCGGCCGTGCGTTTGCGAGGGGTCGCGATGCCCTGGGCAGTTGGCCAGGACAGCAAGCGAGTCACTCCCATGCGCCATGGCCGGATCAAAGCCCCAGTGTCACCCCTTAATCGTGGTGTGATTTGCGCGTGGTGTGCAGGTATTGCGCTGCTGGGTGGGTGCAGCTCGGGTCAGAAGGACATTTTGATTGCCCCCAGTCAGTTGGTAGCTCCGTACAACACCGACCGGGGGGATGTGTTATGGGCGGTGGTGCCCCTGCGGAATGAGAGCGGCGTGAGCACCTTGGATGCGGGGGCGCTGACCGACAAGCTGGTGCTCGCGACCGAAGAAGTGCAGGGCGTGCGAGCCCTGCCGCTGAACCGAACGCTGGAAGCGATGCGATCCCTCAAATTGGGGAAGATTCAGACTCCTGGCGATGCCAAGCGTTTGGCGCAGGCGATGGGTGCGGACGGGGTGCTGGTGGGGTCGATCACGGCGTATGACCCGTACCAACCCACGTTGGGGCTTCAACTTGCGCTCTTCGCGACCTCGGCACCCATGCGGGCCACCTCGCGCCAGCTCGATCCGCGAGCGTTGGCGGCAAGTCCTAGCATTGCTGGGGAATCCATTGGGTCCTGGGAAGATCGTCCGGTTGCAGTAGCGTCCGAAAATCTGGATGCCAAGAATAACCAAGTCTTGATGGACGTGAAGTCGTACGCGGAAGGGCGGCTGAATGGACCCAACGCGCTGGGGTGGCGGAGGTATGTGGCGAGCATGGATCTCTACAGCGAGTTCGCGATGTACCGGCTGCTCGACGACGTCATCCGTCAGGAGTGGGTGCGGGTGAGTCAGGTGAGCCAGCCGGTGCAGAGGCCGGTGGCGGGAAGCACGGGTGAGGGCCAGGGGCGATAAGGACGAGCATCTTCGGACGTTGCAGCAAGTAGAGATAAACCCGGACGTTGATCGGGCCGACTGAATGGTCTGGAGGGTTGGAGCGGAGTTCAGGCGGGAGATGGCGTCGGGCTAGAAAGAATCACGATCGCGGGCCCAAAGGTGGGCCATGCGAGCAGAAAGGCCAGGAGTGCAGCACATGTCGCAGCTTCCGATCACCAACGCGTTTACCGCGTACCTCACCGACGAGCGGCACTTCAGCCCGTACACCGCGCGGTGCTACGGGGCGGATCTGCGCCAGTTTGTTGAGTTCTTGACCACCGAGCACGGGATCGAGCTCGACGCGGGACGCGAGAAGGCCGCGATGGATCGTGTGACGCAGCAACGCTCCGACGGCAAGGGCGAGTACAACGCCTCGGGCGTTCCTGAGAGTGGCAAGGTGAGCATCACCGACATCATCGGCGAGGCCAAGGCCGAGACGATTCGCTCGTTCTTGGGTCACCTGGGCGAGCAGAACTACTCGGCGGCGACCATGGCGCGGAAGATCGCCACGCTGCGGTCCTTTTACAAGTGGGCGGACCGGCAGGGCGTCGTGATGGGCAACCCCATGACGATGATCCGCACCCCTCGCCAGGCCAAGCGTTTGCCCAAGGCGATCACGATTGAACAGATCGAGCGCTTGCTGGCGGCTCCGGGCGACGCGGACGTGCTGGGCCGCCGCGATCGGGCCATGCTCGAGACGCTGTACTCCACCGGCATCCGCGTGAGCGAGCTGGTGGGGTTGCAGGTGACGGATCTGGACCTGACGGGCGAAGCCCTGAAGGTGCGGGGCAAGGGGAACAAGGAACGGATTGTGCCGCTGGGTTCGCACGCGATCGCGGCGGTCCGCCGGTACTTGGACATGCTCACGCAAGACGTGAAGTTTGCGGCGCGCGATAGCGGTCCATTGTTTGTGAACAAGCACGGGGGCCGGCTGTCGAGCCGCTCGGTGCGCCGCAAGCTGGATAAGTATCTCAAGCAGGTCGGGCTGGACCCGAGCATCAGCCCGCACACGCTGCGGCACAGCTTCGCGACGCATCTCTTGGACAATGGCGCCGACCTGCGCAGCGTCCAGGAGCTGCTGGGGCACCAGAGCCTGAGCACGACGCAGGTGTACACGCACTTGACGACGCAGCGCGTGCAGGACGCGTACAACCAAGCTCACCCTCGGGCCCAGGCGAGCTAAGGGCGTAGCTCGTCTGGGTTGGTGAGCCCGGGACGGACCAAGATCAACGCACAACGATCCATGGGGGTCGTTGTGTTTGCTTTTGGAGCGAGCGAGAGAATCGGGCGGGGTCACCTTCGTTCGATTTCACCCAGGCGACCCTCGCTTGCGCGTCGGGCTCGTGGTCGCGAATTGCGACGCCTGAATACGAACCGCTCGAGGAAGAGATCAGGCTTTCTCGAAGACGAAGAGTCGATTGAGCCCAAGTTCAAAGCCGCGATTGACGCGAAGTTTGAATCCCGCGGCTGAGAAGGTCGGCACCGTGTCCTTCACGTTGTAGCCGTGGTGTTCTTCGAGCGACATTCCCTCGATCAGTCGCAGACGGCTCAGGACCTTGAGAATGTGATCCACCTGGCTGATGGGGACGGTGATGACCACGGTGCCGCCAGGAGCGAGGAGGCGGTGGCACTCGCGAGCCACGGCTGGGGTGTCGGGAATGTGTTCGAGGACGGCGAGCATGGTGATGCAGCTAAAGCCGGCGGCGGGATCGGGCTTGGTCGCGAGGAGATCCGGGAGATTGGGGCCTGACCAGGGCAGGGTGCCGCGCAGCACGCGAACATTGCCCTTTTCGGAGGGTTCAACGAGCGGGTCGATGCCGACCGCTTCGCGCACTGAGGATGAAACCTTGTGGAGGAGGGTCTGATCGAAGCACCCGATGTCGAGCAATCGCCCGCCGCGGGGGATGAAGGGGAGGGCCTGGGCAATCCGCAAATCACGCAAGTAACGATCCAGCCATTTCATGGACGGTTGCCCTCAGCACCGGTGAGTAGGTGCCATAGCCGCGAGTTGCCCGAGGTGGGTTCTTGGAAAACTGGGGTCGAGTATAGGGGCGACGCTTGGCGAGACGATGCGGGAGAGAGGGCCCAAGTTCGCGGTGCGATTGCGGGCGGGGCAATCCATGGGGCCATTAGGCGAGGTCTGGAAAGACTGCACGTTCGATGGCTTCGATGAGGGCGTGCATGATGATCTGGTGGATTTCTTGCACACGGTCGGAGCGGGAGGCGGGGACGATCCATTCGAGGGTGCAGTGTCCGGCGAGGGCGCCGCCGGTTCCGCCGAGCAGGGCAAGGGTCGTGAGGTTGCGCTGCTTGGCGGCGGCGAGAGCTTGGAGGATGTTGGGGGAGTTGCCGCTGGTGGAGAAGAGGACGAGGATGTCGCCGGGTTGACCGAGGGCCTCGACCCAGCGGGAGAAGACGTGGTCGTAGCCAAAGTCGTTGGCGGCGCAGGTGAGGTGGCCGGGGTCGATGCAGGCGATGGCGGGGAGGGCGGGGCGATTGGTGCGAAAGCGCCCGGTGAGTTCTTCGCACAGGTGCATGGCTTCGCAGGCGGAGCCACCATTGCCGCAGGCGAGGAGCTTGCGCCCTTGGGCGAAGGCGGCAGCGACGCGGCGAGCGGCGTCGTCGATCTTGGTGAAGTTGGCGGGGTCATCGCGAAAGCGGGCGAGCAGATCGGAGGCCTGGGCGAAGGCGTCGGCGCTGGAGGGCGTGGGCATTGCCAGAGTTTATGCGTTGGCGGCGGCGGGCAGGTTGGTGACAGAGGAAGGCATTGGGGCACGGGGCATCGAGGCATCAAGCGGGGAGGAGCGCGTGGGCGCTGAGCGAAGCGCGGATCTGCGGGGCGGTGGGCTGGGTGTGATCGATCTGGGTGGTGCGCCAGCCTCGAGAGTGGGCCGCGGCGATGTTCTCGGCGAGGTCGTCGAAGAAGAGAATGTCGGGGCCAAAAACACCGACAGTTTGCTCGAAGCGTTCGTAGATAACCGGGTCGGGCTTGGAAGCGCGGAGCAGGTGGCTGGCGTGCCGGTGTTCGATGTGGAAGAGCGAGCCGAAGCGGGAGGGGGAGTCAGGTTCCTCCAGCAGTTGCCGCCAGTGGGCGGCGTTGGTGTTGCTGAGAGCCGCGACGCGGGCGCGGCGGTGCTGGCGCAGTTCGCCCAGCAGTTCGCGTACGCCCGGGTATTCGTCCTGGATCCACCCGTCGTGCAGGCGGCGGATGTCGTCGGGGGCATACATGCCCTGCGAGGCCTCGGCCAGCCCTTGGCAGAAGGTGTTTTCGTCGATCTCGCCGGTGCTGAAGAGGCGGTGCAGTTGGCGGCGGGTGGCGACAAAGGCCGGGTCGTCGACGTTGTCGGGCACGGGCAGGCCCATGGCCTGACAGGCGGGGGCCCAACTGCGAAAGTGGCTGACGAGTACGCCCCCGATGTCGAAGCAGACGAGCGTGGGGGGGGTGGTGGGGGAAGCGGGCATTGGCGTCACTCTTCGTCGCCCAGGTCGGCGGCGGGTTTCATGATTTCGCGCAGGACGACGGTGGCGAAGCTGCCCCGGGGCAACTCGAAGGCGCAGCGGACGAACGCGCCGTGCTCATCGACGCCCCCTTCGACCTCGGGGTCGATGAGCGGGACGCGGAGCGGGCGGCGCTTGCCGTCGAGGGCGCCGCGAGCGGTGGATTCGATGGCTTCGAGATGGGCTTCGCTGAGCCCGAAAGACTCGAGCACCGCCCGCTCGCGCTGCGCGGTGTCGCCTTCGGCGCGGAGCATGGCGCTGCCCCACATGGGCCCGCTGGGGCTGATGTCGAAAGCCGCCAGGCGGGCGGCGGTGTCGGGGTCGGAGGCGACCTCCTGCGTGACGGCAAAGCAGGCGTTGTTGAGGTGCTTTACTGCGACATCGCCGGGCACCAGGGTGCCCAGGGTGGCGCGGTCGAGGCGATCGTCGAGGACGGCGTTGAAGATCGCCGACTGGATCGCGGAAAAGTAGAAGCGGAGGACGGGTTCGTCGAGGGTGAGGAGGGCCTGCTTGGAGGAGAGGCCCTTGGCCAGGGCGTTGAGGACGATCATCTCGGTGCGGGCCCCAGGCGGGTAGAGCTGGATCGCCTCGCGATATCGCTTTTCCAGGAAGAGTTGGCGGGCCTCGGGGTTGTAAAGCGGGAAGCGGATGCTGGGGCCCAGCAGCTCGGCGACGCCAGCGTCAAAGTCGCCCGCGATCATGTGTCGCCCGATCATGTGGTTGTTTTCGAGCATGCCGAAGCGCTGCTCGCCCACGCGGTTTGGGACGCCGACCTTGACGAGCCGGTCAAGGACTTTGCTGGCGGTCACGACGTCGGTGGGCCGCACGTTGCGGATGCGAATGCTGAAGCGATTGCCCTTGAGGTGCCCGGGGCGCAGCTTGTTGGCGTGCATGTCGGCCCAGAGCACGCTGAGCTGCTCGTGCTGAAGCATTGGGTAGTCGTCGAGCTTCTTGCCGGGGACATGGACAGAGACGACCTGGCGGGTGATGGCGTGCTTGTCTTTGAGACCCGCGTAGCCGACGGCGTGGCGCTTGACGTGAAAGTGGCGAGCGATGATGCCCACCATGTCCATGGTGGAGAGGAGTTTTTTCTGGACGAGCATGTAGATGTGCTCGCCGGAGCCGCTGGGCTGGTACTGGGGGATCTCGTCGACCAGGAAGTCTTCGGGACGCTCTTTGATGACCCCGCCGATGGGGGGAAGGTCTTGAGTGGCGAAGCGACGGGGGGCGATGTGGGCGCCGGTGTCTTGGTCAGGGCTCATCGTTTTTAGCGGCCTCGAGGACGTGCTCGGCGACGAAGATCGGAACACTGCCCGCGATGCCCAAGGCGATGGCGTCGCTGGGGCGCGAGTCGATGTGGGCGATGGAGCCGTCGGCCTTGCGGACATCCAGGGTGGCGAAAAAGGTGTGGTCGGCGATGTCGTTGATGGTGATGGAGACGAGCTTGGCGCCCAGCGTGTCGATGACGCTGGCGAGCAGCTCGTGGGTCATGGGACGCTTGATCTGGATGCCCTTGAGGCGACGCTCGATCGCCTGGGCCTCGGGCAGGCCGATGACGATGGGGAACGCTCGGCCGCCTTCGATCTGCCCGCCGGATTCGCCCAGGTCGGCGGGATCCGCAGGCTCGGCACCGGGGGCGACTTCGCGGAGTTCGATGATCTGGTAATCGTTGAGTTCGCGGATGAGGATCCGTGAGAGCTCCATGCGCACCGCCATGGCGAGCGTCCCTCCCGATGTGAAACGAAGTGATGCCGTCCCACGATCCATCCTAGCCGGTTGGGGGGGGCTACACCGGGTGGATCAGCCGTCAGCCTTGGCGGCGGCCCCGTCGGCGCGGAGCTTCGGAGGTCTCTTCGCGAGGCTGTCCGCGCGGTTCCTGGGTCGAAAGCGAGGAGAGGCGAGTACCCAGCCGGGCGAGCAGCTCGCGCGGGGCCCCGATGTCCGCGACGATCACCTCCCCCAGCCAGGTCTGAGCGTCTAGAGACAAGAACCCGGGTTTGAGGCCTGCGAAGGTCACGGTGACGCTTGCCTTGACGCACTCGCCCTGGGGTTCGCCGGTGTCGACGTCCATCCCGCTCGGGCAATCTAGCGCCAGCGTCGGGCAGGCATCCGACCCGAGCTGGTTGATGGCGGCGATGGCGCCCGCGAGGTTCGCGCCGGGGGCTCGCGAAAGCCCCGTGCCCAGGATCGCGTCGATGATCACGCTCGGCCCCCCCAGGGCCCGGGCCGCGTCGAGTACGACCGGGCCCGTCTCTGCCGATTCGACGCGCCGGATCGGCAGGCGCATCCGGGTCGCGATGTCGAGCTGGATGGCCGCGTCGGAGCCCCGCTTGGGTTCGGCGAGCAGGATGATCGAGACGTCCAACCCGGCGTTGTGCAGGTGGCGGGCGACGGCGAGGCCATCTCCCCCGTTGTTGCCGGGCCCACAGATGATGAGGGCGGATGGATCGTCCTCTGCCTCGACGCCATCCAGGGCGATGTCAGCGGCGTGCCGGGCGGCGTTCTCCATCAACACCAGCCCGGGAATGCCGAACTCGTCCAGGGCCAGTTGGTCCAGGCAACGCACCTGTTCGCGGGTGAATAGAAAAATGTCATCAGGGCGGGGCATGTTGGGGGAGTGTACTCGGGTGCAGGCCAGGAATGAAAACACCCCGCGCTGGGCGCGGGGTGGTCAGGGTCGTTTGTGCGGGTGTCGGCACGCGGCGCTCAATCGCGGCGGCGGGCGTCCCCCAAAATCGTCTTACTTGGCGGCCTTGGCCTTGTACTCTTCCAGAGACTTGGTCAGGTCGGCCTTCAGCTCGGCGGGAGCGAGTTCCACGGCCTTCTCCTGAATGGAGATCGCCTTGGCGACGTCACCCTTGACGAAGTACGCGCGGGACTGGGTGTCGAGGATGCCGGCTTCCTTGCCCTTGGAGATCTCAACGGCTCGGTCGGCGAACTTGATCGCCACGTCCACGTTGGGGTTGGTCACGGGGTTCTGCGGATCCACGATGGTCCAGGCCAGCGCGTTCAGGCCCTCGGCGTTGTCCTTGAGCGCGCCAGCGGCGAGCTTGTCGGCGAAGGCGTAGGCCTCGGCCGTGTCCTTGCCGGACTGAAGCACCGCCCCGAAGACCGCGGCCCCAGCGCCCCCGAACTTTTCGCCATCCAGGGCGATCAGTTCCTCGGCGGCCTTCATCGCCCCGGCGTTGTCGCCGCCCTGCATCGCCGACTGGAGGTCGCCGATGAGCTTCTTCGACTTGGCTTCGAGCTCGGCGGCCTGGGTAGCCTTGTCGGCCGCGGCCTTCGTGTCGTACTTGCCGGACGCGACCTGCTCGACCACGCCTTCGAACGCTTCGTCGAGGGGGTGGCCGATCCAGACGATGTGCTGAGTCTTGTCGACCACGAAGGCGGTGGGGATGCCGTTGGACTTGCTGGCCCGCATCCAGGTCTTGGCCATTTCGCCTTCGTCGCCGTCGTAGGCGACGTTGTAGGTCATCTTGGAGCTGAGCGGGCCCTTGTTGGCGAACTCGTCGACACGGGCGAGGTAGGTTTCACCCTTCTTGGCCGGCTGATTCTGTTCCCACACGCTCACGCCGATGAACTTGACGTTCTTGTCCTTGAACTTCTGGGCCATCTCGCTCAGGTGGGGGATGCTCTTCTTGCAGGGGGGGCACCAGGTCGCCCAGAACTCGACCACGTAGACATTGTTCGAATCAAACTTTTCGATGGCGTCGCCCTTGACCCACTTCTCAACCTTCAGGCGGGGGGCGAGGCTCCCGACCTTCAGAACTTCTTCACTCTTCGCCTTGGGGGCGCCCTTTTCGGCGGAGTCCTGCGCCAGCACGGTCGCGGGGAAGGTGCCAGCGAGAACGAAGGCGAGCAAACCCGTGGCTTTCAGAATGAGAGACGAACGTTTCATGCGATGCTCCTGGGGCCCATGATGGGCAGAACAATGCGTACGCCTTACGGGCGTGCTGGGATCGGTGTCCCGGGGGTCGATGGGCGGCTGCTCCGGGCAGCCGTCGGGTATCGACTCTTGTACACGGTCATTATTAGCTTTGATGCGGGCCGCCCGCTTTGGTTCGCTCTTCTCTGTCGTCGGGCTAGAGTTTCCCCAGATTGCGGGAAGAACCACTCCAACTGCGGGTGATGGCAGCAACCCTGGCCAGCGTGGCGCTCCACGCCGGACTGGCGTGGGCATTGGCCGAGACAACCTTTGGCTCTGGGTCGCAAGTTCCGCGCAGCCAGGCAGATACGGCGCTCGTAATTCCCCTTGCTCTCACGCCTCCCCCGGTTC
>JAKFUN010000165.1 GCA_021732675.1 Phycisphaerales bacterium | reverse complement strand
TCCATCACGTACACTTCGGGCATGCGGCTCACACCTCTTCTTCGCAGCGGTCTTTTCGCATTCTTTGTCGGTCTGCCCTGGCTGGGCGGCTGCGTCAACTCCTGGCAATCCGGCTACGTCGCCTCCAACAGCCTCGCGGCCGCCGCGCCCACCAGCGCCCCCATCGACATCCGCGGCATGCCCGCCGAGGAAGTTCTCAAGGCCGCCCCCCCCGAAGGCGCCCAGCGCCTGGGCTACAGCGAGTTCGTCTCGTCGGCCGGGCCGGAGCTAGATCGCCTGGAAGAGTTCGGCCACAAGATCGGCGCGACGACCATCTACTGGGGCAAGGCCTTCGCGCAGCTCAGCCAAGAGACCGACTACCGCGCCGACTTTTACCCGTCGAACTCCTCGACCACCGTCGTCACTGGGCCCGACGGCAGCAAGACCACCGTGCACACCACCACCCGCGACCGGGGCCAGGAGTTTGTCCCCCACACCCGCACCGACGCCTGGTACCGCTACGTCGCGGCCTTTTACCGAGCTCATTAGCACGCCCGGGATGAGCCGCAGGCGAATCCCGAGATGGGGCTGGAAGGGACGGAGTTCCGAAGAGACGGAGAGCCGGAGTTCGAGGCGGAGGCAGGGCCCGCGTGGCGCGGTTGCCTCGTTCATCTCGGGTTTCGCCTTGCTCATCCCGGGCGTCTTTGGAATCACTTTGGAATCGCTTCGCCGGCAGTAGCTCGACCGTAAGGCCGGGCCCGAATCTCCCTCCATCCCCCAGCCCATGAAAAAACCCCACGCAATGCGTGGGGTTTGGTGATCTCGCGGCATAGGTGGCCCCACGCGTGCGCGGGGGGTTCGTTTTAGCGCTTCGAGAACTGGAACCGGCGGCGAGCACCAGCCTGGCCGTACTTCTTACGTTCGACTTCGCGGGAATCGCGAGTGAGGAACCCGGCCGCACGCAGGGCGGTCTCGGTGCTGGGGTCAAAGTCGCGCAGGATGCGGGCGATGGCAAGGCGAATCGCCCCGGCCTGTCCCATCACCCCGCCGCCGTGAACCTTGGCGACGATCTCGAACTTCGTCTCCACGTTCGCGGCCTTGAAGGCGACGTAGCAGTCGTTGCGATCGCGCTCCTCAGCGAAGTAGACCTCGACGGTCTTGACCTTGCCGTTGGGGGCTTCGATGTTGAACGAGGCCTTGCCGTCGGTGGCGGGCTTCAGACGAACGCGGGCGACGGCGGTCTTGCGGCGGCCAGTGCCCCACCACCAGCCGCGCTTGTCGGCAGGCTTGGCAACCCGCGGCGGACGGGCCGGCGCGGCTTCGGGAGTTTCGATCAGCCCGGGCATCGTGATCGGTGAAATCGTGGTCATCGTGTCCTCGTGGAGAGTCTAAGTGTGCGGAGGTTAGACCGTCAGGGCCTTGGGCTTGCGGTCGGCGTACTCATGCTCGGCGCCGGGCACCACGAGCAAGTGCTTCATCATTACGCGGCTCAGGCGATTCTTCGGGAGCATGCGCCGAACCGCGTCGGCCACCAGCAGCTCCGGCTTGCGATCGCGTACCTGCCCGTAAGTCTCAGTCTTGAGACCCCCGGGGTACTTCGAGTACCGCATCTTCAGACGGTGCTCAGCCTTGCGCCCCGTCAACCCGACCTTGGTCGCGTTGGTCACGATAACCCCTTCGCCGGTATCGACGTGCGGGGTATATTCGGGCCGGTGCTTGCCCATCAGGACCTGGGCGATCTCAGCCGCCAGGCGACCCAAGGGGATGCCCTGGGCATCGACGATGCGCCAAGTCTTCTTGATCTCGTCGGGCTTGGCCAGAAACGTCTGACGCCCCAACGCCTTCGGATCGGGAATCCGCATCCGACAACCTCCCCGGCTTTCACTGGTTCAGGCGACGGGAAAAACACCCGGCGGCTGGGAGTGAGCCGAACGAATCGCCGCCTACCGGGCGGGACGGGCCTGCGTTTGACCCCTCCAGGGATCGTCGCAGACAGAATTCAAGTCGCTTTCACCCGACAATCCAAAGTCGGTGCGTGCCTTACGGCAGGAGGGGAGTGTAGGCAGGGCGGGCGGGGAATCAACCGTAGGTGATACCAAAGCCGCCGGGCCCCAATATCCCTGCTGGCGTCACGTCGATAGCCTGCCGATGATGCTACCTCATGAACCCTAGCGACCCGCGTTCACCGTATGAGCAGCCCCGCACCAACGCCTGGGCTTCGCCCGCGACCGAGCCCTTTGGGGCCCCGGGGGGCAATGACCCGCTGCCGGGACTAGACCCCAAGGACCCGGGCTCAAAGCTTGGAGCCATCTTTGGCTGGACGCTGTTTTTGGTGTGCATTATCACGGTCGTGCTGCTGAACCAGTTGGGCGGGAGAGCCCCGGCCACGCCCCCCTCCAGCCCCACGACCCAGGTCGTTGACGACATGGACCCCTTCGGTATGAACGCCCGAATGGTCGCGAAGCTCACCTATGCCCTGGACCCAAAGAAGGAATCCAAGGAGCTCGGCGATTTCTTCGGCCAGATCAGGCTCGCCGCGAAGGCGGATGAGGACCGTGTGCGGGCGGCCATGGTGCTGGCAGATCTGGAAGGGGACCAGGCAGCCCTGGAGTATCTCGACTCAGTGCAGATCGCCGACAAGGCGCCGTATCGCGAGGACGCCGCCACGGTGCGGGCGGCCTTGACAAGCGGCTCGCTGGTTTCCGCCGAAGCCCAGAAGGATCTCACGGACCGGTACGGCTGGTTCGCGAAGGTCATGTTCTCGCGATCGCAAGATCTCAGCACTCCCGAGCGCGAAAAACTGCTGGGGAGCGGGCTGATGCTGATGGCGGGGATGCTTCTCGCGGGGTTCGTACTCATCATCGCCTTCTTCGGCGGGCTGGCGGCTGGGGTGGTCATGCTGGTGCTCGTGAGCCAGGGGAAGGTCCGGCGCAGCTTTATGCCCCCCATGCCTGGGGGGAGTGTCTTCATTGAAACTGTTGGCGTCTTTGTGGCCAGCTTTTTGCTCTTGATCGTGGTCAAGGAGATCCTGGCAGGCTTTTTGGGTGGCGCCCCGGGCGACGCGATCACCGTCGGGCTGGTTGCTCAGTGGGCACTCATCATCACGCCTTTGTATCCGCTGCTGAGGGGTATGCGGCTTGGCGAATGGCGGCGGGCGATCGGCTGGCACTCGGGCAAAGGGGTGTGGCGCGAGATCCGAGCCGGGGTTTTCGGGTACTTCGCCTCGCTGCCGATCCTGGGGGTGGCGCTCCTGCTCACCCTGGCGCTCTCGCAGATCGTCCAGCAGATCGAAGAGCAACTGCTGCATCGCAAGCCCGAGCCCCCCTCGAACGCCATCGCGGAGCTGATTTCCGGGGGCTCGGCACTGCAGCTCGTGCTGATCTTCGTGCTGGCCACGGTGTGGGCACCCCTGGTCGAAGAATCGATCTTTCGCGGGGCGTTGTATCGGCACCTGCGCGGGCGGGTGGGCGTGTGGCTGGCGGTGCCGGTGTCGGGCCTGTGTTTCGGGGTCATGCACGGGTACAGCGGGGTGCTGCTCATCCCCGTGATCACGATCGGGGTCTGCTTCGCGATGATTCGCGAGTGGCGGGGGAGCCTGATCCCCACCGTGGTGGCGCACTCGCTGCATAACGCCACCGTGATGAGCATCGTGATTCTGATCTTCGGGGCATTGAAGTAGCCGCGGCGCTTGGTCAAGCCCGCTCCCCGGATGCCACGCTGGCAAACGACGGGTTCTCCACGCGCGAATGGTTGAACCCCCGGATCGGGCGTTGCGTATAACCCAAGGGCAAGGTCCAATGTAGAATCGGACTGGCCAAGGTGCGGCTTTGGGCCGATAGCTTGGTGAGAAGCCTGAGACGGGGCGGTGCGAAGGTTGCGCCCGCAAGCGTTGTCCTGATAAGTGACTTGAGTTGGTCCGCCTGCAGTGGTTTGCCGCTCGCACGGGAGTGCCAAGGTCATGAACGACTATCGCGCGTCGGGGTCCAAGGATTCGGCCATTTTGGGCAAAGACCTGGCGGCGACTGTGGAGTCGCGGCTGGATCGCCGCCGCTTCCAAGATCAGCACTGGAACGGGACATTCTGGGAATACCTGGACATCTGCGCCCAGAACCCCGGGGTGGTTCGCAACGCCTACCAGCGTTTGTACGACGCGGTGATGTCGCACGGCAATGAGAAGTACAAGGTCTTCAAAAAGGAGTGCGTGCGTTACCACTTCTTCGCCGACCCCTTCGACAACGGGGCCGACGCGATCTTCGGGCTCGATTTTGCACTGATGCAACTGGTGGATTTTCTTCGGTCGGCCGCCGAAGGGTATGGCACCGACAAGCGCATTCTGCTGCTGCACGGGCCAGTGGGCAGCAGCAAGAGCACGATTGCCCGCCTGCTCAAGAAGGGCGTGGAGGCGTACAGCCGCACGCCGGAAGGGGCGCTCTACTCCTTCAGTTGGCTGCTGGACGAGCACTGCGAGATCTCGCCGGTGGGGACCAACGCCCGCGAGGCGGCCAAGTCGCACGCCTTTGACTGCCCCATGCACGAGGAGCCCTTGGTCTTGATCCCGCGCGAGGCGCGGGCCGAGGTGCTGGCCCGGCTCAACGGGGCGTATCACCCGGTACACAGCAACGGCAAGCTGAAGGTGGCGGGCGAGCCCGATCCATTCTGCCGCAAGATCTTCGAAGACCTCATGCGCTTCTACGACGGCGACTGGCGCAAGGTGATGGACCATGTGCGGGTGCGCCGCATCGTGCTGAGTGAGAAAGACCGCGTGGGCATCGGCACCTTCCAGCCCAAGGACGAGAAGAACCAGGACAGCACCGAGCTCACCGGCGACATCAACTACCGCAAGATCGCGCAGTATGGCAGCGACAGCGACCCGCGCGCGTTCAACTTTGACGGCGAGCTGAACATCGCCAACCGCGGCATCTGCGAGTTCATCGAAGTGCTCAAGCTCGATGTCGCGTTTCTGTACGACCTTTTAGGGGCCAGTCAGGAACACACCATCAAGCCCAAGAAGTTCGCCCAGACGTACATCGACGAGGCGATCATCGGGCACACCAACGAGCCGGAGTACAAGCGCCTGCAGAGCAACGAGATGATGGAGGCCTTCCGCGACCGGACCATCAAGATCGATGTGCCGTACAACATCCGGCTGGACGACGAGATCAAGATCTATCAGAAGGACTTTGGGCCCGAGCGCATCCGCACGATCCACGTGGCCCCACACACGCTGGAAGTGGCCGCGATGTGGGCGGTGCTGACCCGCCTGGACGAGCCCAAAAAAGCCGGGCTGACGATGATGCAGAAGCTGAAGCTGTACAACGGCAAGAACATTCCGGGCTTTACCGAAGACAGCGTGCGCGAGCTGAAAGAAGAAGCCCCGCGCGAGGGCATGAACGGCATTTCGCCCCGCTACATCCAGGACAAGATTTCCAACACGCTGGTGGCTCGCCAGGCGATCGACGACAAGGCGATCAACCCCTTCATGGTGCTCAACGAGCTGGAGAGCGGGCTCTCGCATCACAGCCTGCTGAGCGACGAGAACCTCAAGAAGCACTATCGCGAGCTTCTGAGCGTCGTCAAAGAGGAATACGAGGACATCATCAAGGGCGAGGTGCAGCGGGCGATCTCGGCGGATGAGGACGCGATCCGCCGCATGTGCGCCAACTACATCGAAAACGTGCGGGCATACACGCAGAAGGAACGCGTGAAGAACAAGTACACCGGGCGCGACGAAGAGCCGGACGATCGGCTCATGAGGTCGATCGAGGAGAAGATCGAGATTCCCGACAGCCGCAAGGATGATTTCCGCCAGGAGATCATGAACTACATCGGTGCACTGGCCCTCGACGGCAAGAAGTTTGAGTACAACACCAACGCGCGGCTGTACCGGGCGCTGGAGCTCAAGCTCTTCGAAGACCAGCGCGACACGATCAAGCTCAAGAACCTCGTCAGCAGCGTCGTCGACGACGAGACGCAGAAAAAGATCGACGTCGTGAAGCAGCGGCTCATCAAGAACTTCGGCTACAACGAGACGAGCGCGACCGACGTGCTGAACTATGTGGCGAGCATCTTTGCGCGGGGGGATAGCAAGGGTCGCTAGGCGGCGCGGGCTCGCCGCGGCGCTGGCGGCGAATCGCCCTCAACCCGGGCGGCATCCAATCGCCCATGAGTTCACCCGCTGTCGAACCAAGGCCAGAGCCCGTCGTGCGCCTATGCCGCGAGGATGATCGCGAGCAGGTGTTGAAGATGGCGAACGAGCTCTCCTCCTCCCACGAGGTCTACGACGCAGCTCGCTGGGTGGCGCCCAACTCGGTCCGGGAGATTTACGCAACCTGGTTTGAACGTTCCAGCGTGGGCGACAATCTGGCCGTCCTCGTTGCCGAAGGTGCCACCCCTTCGCTCCCGCTTGCGGGGTATCTGGTCGCGGAGGTTTGGTCGGCGCAGCCTGTCTTCTGGACTCCGGCGTGCGTGTACATTCACGACATTTTCGTTCGCCCCCCCGCCCGCGCCACGGGCGCTGGCGACGCCCTTTTTCGCGCTACCGTCAATTGGGGGCAGGCGAGGGGACAACGTCAGTTCCGGGGGCTGGTCTCTTCGCAAAACCCCGCGGCACGCGGCTTCTTTGAGCGCCGCGGGTTTCGGGTGACGGCCACCGAGATCACGCTCGACACATGAACCGCGCTGGCGGCTTACGCCAGCGGGCGGCAGGCCCTTGGGAACCAGCGTGAACGCGACGAGTCTAACTTGCTGACGAGCCTCCCCCCGGGCGCTCGGAAAAAGTTCGGGGGTTGGCGCTGTCGAGCGAGCGATTTTTGCTACCATCGTGGCACTTCGTGCATTGTTTCCGACGGGGTCCGTCGCGCCCCGCCACTTTTGAGGTACCCATCGAATGATCCAGAGATGTACTCGCCGCTCGCTGCTTGGTCGTGGTTTCTTGCTCGCGGGTCTGCTTGCTGGTCTCGCCAGCACGCCGACCTTGGCGGCGGCCCCCGAGCCCGTGCTCATCGGGCACTACGCCTCGATGACCGGCAAGGAAGCCACCTTCGGCCAATCCACCGACAACGGGATTCGCCTGGCGATCGAGGAGATCAATGCCAAGGGCGGGCTGAACGGTCGCCCGCTCAAGGTCATCACCTATGACACCAAGGGCGAAAGCAAGGAGGCCGGCAACGCCGTCACGCGCCTTGTTACCTCCGACAAGGTCGTCGCGGTCTTGGGCGAGGTCGCCAGCGGCCTCTCGCTGGCCGGGGGTCAGGTCTGCCAGCAGTATGGCGTTCCGATGATCTCCCCAAGCTCCACCAACCCCCGCGTCACGGTCGGACGCGACATGGTCTTCCGGGTCTGCTTCATCGACCCCTTCCAGGGCTATGTCGGCGCCAAGTTTGCCAAAGAGAATCTCAAGCTCGAAAAGGTCGCCGTTCTCTTCGACCAGACCGCCCCCTACAGCAAGGGCCTGCGTGACGAGTTTAAGAAGCACTTTGTTGCCTTGGGGGGCATGATCACCGCCGACCTGGAGTTCAGCGGGGGAGACAACGACTTTTCCGCTCAGCTCTCCAACATCCGCTCCAGCGGCGCTCAGGCCATCTACGTCCCCGGCTACTACACCGAGGTCGCCAACATCGCCTTGCAGGCTCGCAAGCTCGGCATCACCATCCCCCTGCTTGGAGGCGACGGCTGGGACAGCGAACAGCTCACCAAAATTGGCGGCCAAGCCATCGAGGGATGCTTCTACAGCAACCACTACGCCCCCGATCAGGCCTCCGACTTGGTCAAGGAGTTTGTCGACAAGTACGGCAAGAAGTTCCCCGACTCGCAGGGCAACGCCCAGGTGCCTGACGGCCTGGCCGCGCTCGGCTACGACGCTGCGTACGTCCTCTTTGAAGCCATGAAGCAGTCCAAGACGCTGGACGGCAAGGACCTTCGCAGCGCGATCGCCGCGACCAAGGACTACAGGGGTGTGACCGGGTCGATCACCATGGACAAGAATCGCGACGCGAAGAAAGCCGCGGTGGTTGTTGAGATCAAGGACGGCAAGCCGGTGTGGCGGGCGACGATCGATCCGCCGGCGGACGCGAAGTAAACCGAAAACCAAGTAACCCACAGAGCCCCCAACGGACGTTGGGGGTTTTTGGTTTTTGCATTTGCGATGAACCGCCCTTTGCACGGTTCAACTCGAGGTTCGCCTGTGGCTGATCCCGGGCGAGCCCGAGGCACGCTCACCCCACGCTGGTGGCCGCGCGCATCATCGGGATCATGATCGACAGCAGCATGCTCCCGATGAACAGGAACATCATGACGATCATGAGGGGCTCGAGCACCGCCAGCAGGCGGGCGGTGTTGCGGTCGAGCTCCTCTGTGAGGTCATCGGCCAGCGTGCCGAAGGCGGATTCGAGGTCGCCGGAGCGTTCGGCGGCGATCAGCAGTCGCCGGGTGGGCAAGGGCAACGATGTCACGCTGTCGATGAGATGACGCAGCACCCCGCCCTCGATGAGGCGGGTGCGCAGCATGCTGAGTTCGGTCTTGAGGGCCGGATGGCTGATCGCCCCGGAGGCCACACCCAGGGCGTCTCCCAGGGTGATCCCGCTGCGGGTCATGGCGGCCATTACCGTGAAAAACCGGGCGGATTCCTGCGTCAGCACGACATCCCGAAGGATCGGCAGGCGTCTGGAGACCCAGCTCACGCCCTCGGCAATGCGGCGGCGGACCACAAACGCGCCGGCCAAGGCCCCAAAGACCGCCACCAGCAACCAGGGCCACTGCCCTTGGATGAACAGCCCAGCGTTGGACATCGCCCGGGTGATGAATGGCAACTCGACCTGGGCGCCTTCGAGGGCACCGACGATGCGGGGCACAATGAACGTAATGATGATCAGCGCGACCAAGATGCTGATCGTCACGACGATCAGCGGGTACAGCAGGAGCGTGATGACCTTGTTGCCCAGTTGCAACTGGCGGCGAACGGTGAGGGAGAGCTGCTTGGCGGCCCCCCCCAAGTCGCCGGTGCGTTCCGCAGCCCGGTAGACCGAGATGGTGACAGGATCAAAGACCTGCACGTTAGCCGCGGCTTCGGAAAAGGAGGCACCGCCCGCGACCATTTCGCGCATGCGCTCCACGCGCGGGCGGGTGCCGCTGGCGACGGCGGAGGCCGTGACCTCCAGGGCTTCAACCAAAGGCACGCCCCGGGTGAGGAGCTGGGCGAGCTGGGTGTGCAGTTCGGCTTGATCCTTGAGGGAGACCTTTCTGGTGCCGCGCCCCATCCACGCGGGCATGGTCCAGGTCTGCAGCGGCACCAACCGATTCTGCCGGAGTTGCTCGTTGAGATGGCGAGAGTCGCGAGCCTGGATCACGCCGAACTTGCGGCGGCCCGCGGGGTTGGCCGCGATGTACGCGAATGAAATTTGCCCCCCCCGGAGCCGAGGTTCAAGTCGCTGGGATGGTGGGAGCATCGGGGGCATCTGAAAGACTTTAGCGTCGGGGAAGGGGTCAATGCCGTCGCGAATCGCCTCGGGCGCAACGAAGCGACGATGGTTCTTCCCGCCCGACGCCCCGCTGCTCGGGCAAAAGCCAGATCGGACCGCCGAGTTATCGGCGACCCAGCGTGATCTTGGCCCGCTCCCAGCTTCGTAAGGCGTCGACGACAAACTGGCGATCCGTCACGTTAATGCTGCCGTCGCCATTCACGTCGGTCGGCGTGGCCTCCCAGCGATAGAGGTCATCTACACCCACGCGGCCATCCTGGTTGATGTCCTCGCTGCTGCGGGTGGCCCGGGCCAATGGGTCCCCCACCACCATCTGTTGCCAGCTCAGCGCCGGGATCGAGCTCCAGGCCGCCTCTGCCCATGACAAGTTGCCACGGATGAAGTTGCGGCTTAGGAACCGGTTGTCGGGGACCGTGTCGGCCAGGGGTTCCCAGACGTTGCAGACCGCCAGGGTTCCGCCCGCGGCTAGAAACGAGGACGCCTGCTGCTGCGCTGGGCCACTGGGCTGGCCCAGCCCGCCAAAGTCGCGCCCGTTGTAACTTTCGATGGTGTTGAAGATCGCGCCGTTGGGGTAGTTGAAGCTGGTGGCGTAGATGGTGTCGGCCAAGGTGCCGCTGGTGATGCGCGGGCGCCCGGTGTGGTTGGCGCCGTAGCTTGCCAGCAACACCACCGACTGATTGACCAAAAGCACCGGGGCTTGCCAAGTCAAGCGCGGGCCGACAAAGAACTGGTTGCCCCCCCCGAGGGCGTTGTACTGCGTGAACGCACCCGCAAAGCGGCGATCGGCCAGCAGTTCGTCACGCGTGATCTCGTAATCATCCGCGTCGCGCAGGCTGGGAAAACCGTCGGCGTTGTTGTCGATCTCCGCGTTGGCACCAGCGTCGGTAGTGCCGTTGCTGTCGCTCTCATCCAGCAGCGCGGCCATCGTCGAGGTGTTGTAGTAGACGTTGCCCCCCCGGTCGATGATCCCCCGCACGTCGCTCACGGTCGGCGCGTCCAGCCGGCTGACCAGATAGATGTCCCCCGGGCTCAATCTGCCAGCCGCCCCCTGCGAGCCGAGCGGCGTCCAGGTCGGGGCCGCCCCAACCGCCGAATACGACTTGGTCGCCCGGTTGTTGGTGGTCGGCTGCGTGCGGATCGGGGTCGTTGCCCGCCAGTACGGATTGGCGATCACCCCGTCAGATAAGCTGTCGGCGGCTCTGCCCATCTCGCCCGATTCCAGCGGCTGCCACAGCAGCGCCAGCTCAGTGTCGACGCTCGCCATCGTCGCGTCACCCGCGTTGTACTCGTCGATCAGTTGGTTCGGAGCGTCGCCCGCGTTGGGCAAGTCCGTGTCCTGCACGCGATGGGGCAGGCCCTTGGTGGTCACCAACACCCGAATCGACTGCGACTGGCCGGTCGTCAGGAGATAGTTCCGGATCGGGTCGCGCAAGCGAGCCACGAAGTTGGAGTACGAAATGCTCCCCGGGGCCACCTCGGGCTGCCCGGCCGACGCCAGATCGAAGACTCGCACTCCCGCCCGCGCTCCGTGCAGGTTGCCCGCCCCGCCCGGCACCGCGCCCGAGCCGGCGTAGTACTCCGCCACATCGCGGCTGTCCGGCAGGCGGCTGTCG
>JAKFUN010000048.1 GCA_021732675.1 Phycisphaerales bacterium | reverse complement strand
CGAGCGTCACAACCTCAGCCCCGCCCCCGCTGGCCTCTCCAACACCCGGCCCTTCTTCACCGAGCCCGGGCGCGACTTCGCCGAGAAGAAGCAACGCGACGCCTTCGCCGCGGCCGTCGGTCGGGCCACCGTTCCCAAAGTCGCGAACGACCGCACCCCAGCGCAGGCCTCCGAACTCCTCGGCCGCGCCGCCGCCGCCTTCGCGGCCTGGCGCGACACCGACCCGCGTGTGCGTGCCGAGTCGCTCATCAAAGCCGCCGCCTTGATGCGCGAGCAGCGCGACGGGCTCGCGGGCGTGATGATCAAAGAAAGCGGCAAGACCTGGCGCGAAGCGGACGCTGATGTCTGTGAAGCCATCGACTTCTGCGAGTACTACGCCCGCTGCGCCGTGCCGCTCTTTGACCGGTCGCGCCTGGGGCGCTTCGTCGGCGAGCTCGACGAAGTGTGGCACCAGCCCAAGGGCGTGGCGGTGGTCATCTCCCCGTGGAACTTTCCCCTCGCTATCTGCACCGGCATGACGGTGGCCGCCCTCGTCACTGGCAACACCGTCATCTGCAAGCCCGCCGAGCAGACCCCGGGCATCGCGAGCATTCTGTGCGATATTGTGCGTCAGGGCATGGTGGCCGCGGGCGTACCGGCCAAACTGGCGAGCGAAGTGCTGCACTTCTGCCCCGCGCCGGGCGAGACGACGGGGGCGGCCCTGGTGCGCGACCCGCGTGTGGCGCTGGTCGCGTTCACCGGTTCGCGCGATGTGGGCCTGGACATCCTCAGCGCCGCCGCGCCGGCTTCCCCTTTCGCGGCGCCCACACTCCAATCCACGCCCTCGACCCACGTCAAGCACGTCGTCTGCGAGATGGGCGGCAAGAACGCACTCATCATCGACACCAGCGCTGATTTTGATGAAGCCGTCCTCGCCGTCCGCCAATCCGCATTTGGCTTCCAGGGGCAAAAGTGCTCGGCGTGCTCTCGCTGCATCGTGGTGGATTCTCAAGGCCCTGAGGGGCCCACCTTTACCGGCTTCAAACGGCGTCTGAGCGAAGCGGTGAGGTCCCTCACCATCGGCGACCCCTTGCTCCCCGGCACCGACATCGGGCCGGTGATCGACGCCGAGGCCAAGGCCAAGATCACCGGGTTCATCGAGCGTGCGAAAGCAAGCGGCCTTGCTTACGCATCTCTCGACGTGCCCCAGGGGTTGGAAGCGGCCAGCGCCCGCCACTTCGTTGGGCCGCACGTCTTCTTCGGTGTTTCCGAGACGCACGAACTGGCCCGCGAAGAGGTCTTCGGCCCGGTCCTCGCCGTCATCCACGCCCCGAGCTTCGACGAAGCCTTGCGCATCGCCAACGCCTCCCCGTACAAACTCACCGGGGGAGTTTTCAGCCGCATGCCCAGCCACATCGAGCAGACCAAACGCGAGTTCCGCGTCGGCAACCTCTATATCAATCGCGGCATCACCGGGGCGCTGGTCGGCCGCCACCCCTTTGGCGGCTTCGGCATGTCGGGCGCCGGCAGCAAGGCTGGGGGCGCCGAATACCTCCTGCACTTTGTGGACCCGCGCGCGTGCGCCGAGAACACGATGCGCCGCGGCTTCGCGCCCGAGCTCTAGGCGTTGAATGCCCGGGATGAGCCGAAGGCGAGACGCGAGACAGATTGTCCGCGCTGGGCGCGAAGCTGGCCGCTACTGACCCTTTTGCAGCATCTCGTATACCTCCGCCGCCACGCCCTGAAGCTGCCCGCGATCGCGCAGTCGCCCGATCGCCTCGCCTCGCTCCCCGCTCTTGGCGAGGATGACGCTGGTCAGGCCATCATGAGCGGTGTGGGTGAGCCAGTATCCTTCGGTTTGCCAGCGTTGGCCCCCAGCGAGAACCAGCGAGCGGGCCTCCAGCAGTCTGCCCGCGGCGTGCGCCTCTTCAGCGCTTGCAAAGGCCAATCCGCCAATCCGAAACCACATAATTTCAAACTCGCCACCTTGCGGGAGTTTGTCTTGCAGCATCGCGGCTGCATCCAGCACCGCTCCGGCGAAGGCCGTCGCGTTGGCGGAGGGAACCACTACCGAGGTGCCCTTGAGGGCGGTCTTTTTCGCGGCTGATTCGACGTAGTCAAAGGCGAGGGTCAAGGCATCATCGAGTTTGACCGTTCCGGCCTTCCAGGAACTGACAATCAGCGCCGCTGCCGCTGCCCGCCCCCCCGTTGGGCTGGTCGCGGTGGCGGCACATTGGAGCAGCGGGTCGGCGCGTTGGCAGGCGCCCAGGAGCGCGAGGCAGGCGATCGTCAAAGCGGCGCAAATGTGTTTGTTCATACGCTCGCAGTTTACCGCGATGGTGGCGGAGCGGTTGCGTCGGTGTTTGGTGGCTGCGCCGAAGCTGGCGGCGACTTGCGGAAGAAGGCGATGTATCCCCAGGCGAACTGCCCCGCCAGCGTGGGGATCGCGCCGATGAGGGCGCCAGAGAGCGGGATCGGGAGCAGCAACGGCAACAGCCAGAGGAAGAAGGCGAGCGTGCCGCCCGCCATTGGGAGAAGAATCCAGGGGCTGAAGCGCTTGCGGGCGGCGGCGGCGGTGCGCTCGGTTGCTTCCATTGCCCGGGCGCGGTACTTGGTCATGAGGCGCCTGGCCCAGGCGAACTCGTTTCCGAGAATTGCGAGGGCGGCGAAGGTCACCGGCAGACCTGGGCCGGGGCCTATGAGCATGAACAGCCCGACCACGAGCAGAACGATCCCCACGACAAAGACGATGATCTTGCGCGAGGTGGAGAGGGTGCCGCGTGCGAGGCGCTCTGCATCTTTGCCGATGGGCGAGGTGTAATTGGTGGCTTGCCGGGCGGCGCGCCCGGTGGCGAGGGCGAGGGCGAGCCCCGAGCCGAGCGAAACCACAATCACCATGAGCGAGGCTGGCGTGGTCGGGTGGAGCGCGGGCGGGGCGGCCACGACAAAGGCTGCGTATGCGAGGGTGGCGGCGAGCCCCACTTTGACCCAGCGCAGCCAACCCCGGACCTGATCGAGGGCTGCGTAGAGCGAACGCAGGCAGGGGAGCGCCAGGGCACTGGCAGCGAAGAGAATTACGGGGTCGGAGGAGATTGCAAAGGTGGCGGGCACGGAGTCGAAGGCGAGATAGACGTCGGCGCTGGCGATCAGCACGAGGGTGGCGGCCAGCGGGGTCATGCTGAGGCGTCCGGAGGTGACTCGGAGCATCGCGCCCGACTCGCCGTCGGGTTTGGTGGGCAAGAGCCAGTGGATGGCGCGGAGAAACAAGTTTCGCTGTGGGTCGATTACTTCGTTGCGGATGAGGAGCATGCGGATGGCCGCGAGCACGAGGACGCCGGCCATGAGAAACTTGAGCCAAGGGGCGATGGCGAGTAGCCACACCGTGAGAGCGATGGCGATCCCGCGAATGGCGAGAGAGATCGGCACGCTCCAGGCGAGCACGATTCGGCGCGCGGGGGGCGAGATGTTGAGCTGGGCAAAGATCGCGGAAACAACGAAGACGCCGTCGATGTCGAAGGCGACGGTCCAGAGAAAGGCTGCAAAGAACTCGATGGCGGCTTCGCGCCCCAGCATCTCTCGATGGGTCGCCAAGCCCAGGCCAAGCCAGTGACGGTCGTAGCCGGTCCAGACCAGCGCCGTCACCACCCCGGCCAGCAGCAGGTACCAGGCGGCAAAGGCGATGTCCCACTTGGCGGAGGTGAGGCGCAGGCGACTGCGGGTTGCCACCTCCAGGGCGACCAACGCCAGACTGATGCCGAAAATAATTATGAAGGCGGCCCACATGCGAGGCCAAGGTTAGTGCGCTCGCGACGCCCAGCGCTGGAGCCCGAGGTGCCAGGGGCTGGCAGCGCGGGTGTGAAGGCGAGGCGGGCGCGTCGTCGCTTGGGGTTTGGGGGGGCCGCTATCGTTGTGCCCGCCCCGATGCCTCGGGGCAGAGCGAAAAGGAGCGCCCATGTCCTCACCCGCCGCGTTTGATTGGCTCAAGAGCAATGAGAAGGCCTCGATTGACCGCTGGATGGACTGGCTCCGCATCGCCAGCATCAGCACCGACCCGGCGTACAAGAGCGACTGCCGCAAGGCGGCTGAGTGGTGCCGCGACCAGTTTGCGGAGTTGGGCTTTGACGCCAAACTGGTGGAGACGGGTGAGGTGAAGGCGGGGGTGGGGAGCGGGCACCCGATTGTGCTCGCGACCATCGACCCTGCCCCGGGCAATAAGTCTCCGCATGTTCTGTTCTACGGACATTACGACGTGCAACCTGTCGACCCCCTTGACCTTTGGGAGAGCAAGCCCTTTGAGCCGGTGATCAAGCCGGCGGTGGCGGGTGGCCCTGGCGAGCGCGTCGTCGCCCGCGGGGCGGTTGATGACAAGGGCCAGGTGATGATGTTTTTGGAAGCGTGCCGCGCGTGGAAGGAACTGACCGGCCACCCCACCGGGGGGGCGAAGTTTACTGTGATGGTTGAAGGCGAAGAAGAATGCGGCTCGGGCAATCTGGAGCCCTTTGTTCGCGCCCACAAGGATCTTCTTTCGCAGTGCGACGTGTGCCTTATCTCTGACACCGGCATGCTGGGCCGGGGCAAGCCGGCGATCACCTACGGCGTGCGCGGGCTCGCGTACACCGAAATCACTCTGCACGCGGCCAACCAGGACCTGCACAGCGGCCTGTGGGGTGGACGTTGCCCCAACCCGATCACCGAACTGACGCGAGTGCTGGCGCAGTTGCACGACAAGAAGCGTCGCGTGACGATCCCCGGCTTTTACGACGACGTGATTCCCCTTAGCAAGAAGGAACGGGCCAACTGGAAGGCCCTCAAGTTCAACTCCATCGCCGCACTCAAGAAGATCGGCATCGGCAAAGACGGCGACATCGGCGAGGCCGGCTTCAGCGCTATGGAACGCGAGTGGGGGCGTCCCACCGCCGAGATCAACGGCATCTGGGGCGGCTACACGGGCAAGGGGGCCAAAACTGTCATTCCCGCCCACGCCTCGGCCAAAGTCAGCTTCCGCCTCGTGGCCGATCAGGACCCCAAGAAGATCACCAAGTTGTTCTTTAAGTGGCTGAAGGCCAACACGCCGGATGGCTGCCGCTGGGAGCTGAACGACCACCACGGGGGCTTCGGAGTCACGGTGCCCATCGACTCGCCGCACCTGGAGTTTGCGAGCCGCGCGATCAAGAAGGCCACCGGCAAGAGGCCGGCCCTGATCAAGAGTGGCGGCTCCATCCCCGTTGCCGGCATGCTGAAGGACGTGCTCAAGCTCGATACGATCTTCATGGGCTTTGGGCTCGATGATGACCGAGTGCATAGCCCCAACGAGAAGTTTGAGCTTGATTGCTTCCGCTGGGGGGCCAGGAGCCACGCGGCGTTTATTGGGGAGCTGACCCAGTAACGCCGCCGCGGAGGATGCCTGGATGGCGCGTGCTTGGGTGCGTGCCATTTTCGGCGATAGAGGTGGTGCCGATAGACGAACGCGACGGCGACCGCCGTGCCACCCGGGCGGCTCATCCCTGGCGTGCCGGGTCGGCTGCGTCACCCGCGAGCATGTCGCTGTACCCCAACCCGATCGCCTCGCCCAGGATCGGCGCGAAGGCTTCGCGAAGGGACGTCAGCGCCTCGTGGCAACGCGCGATGTTGTGATCGCGCGAGACGAGGGCCTCCAGTTCCAGAAACGTCCCCAGGCCCTCCACTGTGTCCAGGTGAATCCGCGTGTTGCCCAGCATCCACAACTCGCGGCGTTTCTTCACCACCACCCACACCGGCAGGGGCTCGGTCCCGAAGCGTTCTTTCGCCTGCTCTTCGGAATAGATCATGAAGTGGCTCAGCTTGGCCGCGGCTCGGTTTGCCCTTTCATAAAAAATCCATTCAGTTGGTTCCCCGCTGGTCTCACGCTTTTTCAATCGCCCCGTCGGCACCCGAAAGTACGTGTCGGTCTGGTCGAATGAGATGATGTGCGTGGCCTTGAGGGACCGGCAGGTCGCGCGGGCCAGGCCGAGATCTCGCAGCTCGCATTTGAACTCAATGTTGTGCATAGGTGTCTGCTTCGCGCGATTTGGGGTTCGAAGCCGAATTCTACCACATTTCGTGGCACAGGCACCCCGCCTGTACACTCCCTGAACTTCAACCAGTCGGCGGGCGGGGCGCATCCACTCCGGCTTCGCGCAGCGCATCTATCAGCTTGGCCTCGTCCCACACTTCTACGCCCAGCTCGCGCGCCTTGTCCAGCTTGCTGCCCGCCGACTCACCGGCCACCAGCAGATTGGTCTTGCTCGACACCGACCCGCTGACCTTCGCCCCCAGCCCCTCCAGCAGCGCCTTGAGGTCCTCGCGCTCGTAGCCCGTCAGCGTGCCGGTCAGCACGATGGTTTTGCCCGCGAAGGGCCCCTTGGCGGCGCCTGCGGTGGTTGGCGGTCGATAGTCCTTCGACTTCAAATCTACACCTGCGGCGCCCAACTCGGCGAATGTCTTCTTGGCTGCGGGGCTGTGCAGGTATGCGTGGACGATTCCCGCGGTGTCCTTTCCGAGGCTCGTTTCCTGTCCTCCTGGCGCTTCCGTCGCCACCCCCAGGCGAGCCGCCTCATCCTTCGACAGTTTGGCATTGGGCATGAGGTCGCGCACGCTCGCGGCCATCAGCGCGTCCAAGCTCTCGTAGCGCCGCGCCAGCAGCTTGCTGGTGGTGTCGCCCACATGGCGAATGCCCATTCCCGACAGCACCTTGGCGAGCCCGCGCGACTTTGCATCCTCAATGCCCGCCAGCAGGTTGTCGACTTTCTTCTCGCCCATCCGCTCCAGCGACAGCAGGGCCGCGCGGTGGTCCTTCAGCCGAAAAATGTCGGCGAAGGTCCGCAGCGGGATTGTGCCGCTGGCGATGATCTGGTCCACCGTCTTCTCGCCCAGCCCGTCGATGTCCATCTGCTTTCGCCCGGCGAACCACACGAGTTTTTCACGAATCTGGGCCGGGCACTCGGGGTTGATGCAGCGCCGGGCGGTTTCCAGCGTGGGCTCGGCCTCCGCCTCCGGCGGCTCCACCTCCACCACCGAAGCACAGACGGGGCAGGCCGCCGGCGCCACCACGCGGGCGGCGTTCTCCGGGCGTTTCGCGATCACCACGCCCACTACCTGCGGAATGATTTCCCCCGCCTTCTCCACATACACCGTGTCGCCGATGCGGATGTCCGTCGTTTCGCCTCCGGGGGCATCGGGGTTGAGGGGCGACTTCAGCACCCGCCCATAGTTGTGCAGCGTGGCGTGCTGCACCGTCGTGCCAGCCAGCACCACCGGCTCCATGACCGCGCGGGGGGTGATCTTCCCCGTCTTGCCCACCTGCGGCTCCACGCGGAGGAGCCTGGTGGTGGTGCGTTCCGCCGGATATTTGAAGGCGATGACCCAGCGCGGGCTTTTGCTGGTGAGGCCCAGTTGCTCTTGCTGCGCGAACGAATCTACCCGGACCACCATGCCATCGGTCGCATAGTTGAGCCCGTGCCGGCCTGCCTCGAAGCCGTGAATCGCCTTGAGAATCTCTTCGACCCCCGCGGCTTGGAGCGCGTGCGGGCTCGTCGGGAAGCCCATCTCGCGCAAGCGACTGAGAAACTCCCAATAGCCACTCGCGAAACCTTCGCTCGCTTCACCTCGCCCGTGCGCGATGAACCCCAGGCGCCGCGACGCGATCAACGTCGGGTCGAGGTTTTTCAGCGTCCCAGCCGCGGCGTTGCGCGGGTTCATGAACAACTCTTCGCCCGCTTCCTCGCGCTCCGCATTGATCCGGGCGAACTGGTCCAGCGGCAAGTACACCTCGCCTCGCACCTCCAGCACCTCGGGTGCCCGCGCCCCCAGCACCAGCGGCAGCGCCCGAATCACGCGGGCCGCGTGCGAGACATCATCGCCCTTGACGCCATCCCCCCGCGTTACCGCGTGCTTTAGGCGCCCGCGTTCATAGCGCAGCGACACGGCCAGCCCATCAATCTTCGGGTCGCACACGCACGCGACCGTTCCGCCCGCGAACAACCCGCCCTCAGCAAGCCCCAACCCCTTGAGCACCCGCGCATACCACTCGCGCACGTCCCCCTCGGTGTAGGTGTTGTCGATGCTGAGCATTGGCCGCGCGTGCGTGATCGTGGTGAACCCGTCGATCGGCTCGCCCCCAACGCGTTTGGTGGGGCTGTCGGGGTCGTCGAGATCTGGGTGGGCCTTTTCCAGTTCTGTCAGCTCTGCCAGCAGCCGGTCAAACTCCGCGTCGCTCATCACTGGCGACGCATCGACGTAGTACGCCCGGTTGGCACGCTCCAAGAGGTTGCGCAGTTCGGCAATCCGCGACGCAGGTGTGTCGTGTCGTGGGCTCACGGCCAATGCTAACCCCTCACCGGGCTTTGGTCCTTGCGAGCGGCGGCCTCGGCCTTGGCGGAGGCCTCCAAGGCGCCTTCCACGCGGGACGCGATCGAGATCAACTCCTGCACCACCGCGCGGCTTACCTGATCGAAGTTCTTCACGGCGCTCACTCCCGCCTCGAAAATCTCATTAAACTGGCGGTGGCCGGGGGTGGCGGGCGCCACCGCCGCCCCCAGAGAGGCATCCGCGTCCGGCCCGGGAAATGGCGACTTGACGCCACCAAGATCCATTCGAAGCTGCGAGAGACGGTCGCGAACATTGTCGGCCACGGGGCGGATCGCCGTCATGCACTTTTCCCGCCGTGACTTCTCGCTCATGAGTGAGGCAAGGAGCGACGCCCTCACGAGATCCACATCGACTGCCCGCTTGGTTTCCACCGACCGCCGCAGCGCCTGGTGCGCCAGGAGCAGTTCCTGAGCCCGCGCTCGCAGCTGACTCGCATCCGGCATGCGGGTTTCGACTCCCCGCACCGCCAGGAGCCTCAGCAGGGCCGTCACACGCGATCGGGCGGCATCCAGGGCGGGGTCGATCTTGCTCGCGGCAGTGGCCAGATCCACATCCGCGTTGCTCTTGGCAGTGGGCAGGTCCAGGCGCGTGCGGAACGACATGCCAAAGTCTTTGGGGATCGTGCTTAGCCCCACTTGAAAGGCAACCGGCGCGGCCTCGGCGTGCCGAAGGGTCGTGGTGGCAGCGAGCAGTTGGTCCGTGGCCGCGGCGGCAATCGGCGCCGCCTCACGCAGCAGGACCCGTACCTCCTTTACCTTCGCCCACGCCTTGGCGGGGTTGTCCGGTGGCGTTAGTTCGGCGAGCTCCAGCCACAAAGGCCGCGAGTCGGGAATCTCAAATCCCAGGTACGAGTCTGCCTCGGTGGCTCGCTGCCCCTGGTCCTTCAGCCCGCCAAAAATCTCTTCCCAGGGGACGAAGGTTGCGGATGTGATCATCTCGCCCACGCGCTGCTTGAAGAAGGCGTACGAGACGCTCCGAGATGCATCTTCGAAGTTGGTGAAGAGATTTCGGGCTGGCTCGTCCAGCCGAAAAATGCCCGGGTTGTTCAGCGCCATGGAGTGTTTGATCCGCTGGCCGATCGCCGGGTGGGAATCCTTCCACCCTGTGTTGTGGCTCTCGAGAATCTTCTTGATGCTGGCCTTGAGTTCAGGCGTTTGGCGATGGGAGATCGCCGCGACCATGGCGGGCATGTCGATGGGTAGCCTCCGGTTCTTCCAATGCTCGGCGACTTTGGCGTCCGCCTCTTGCATCGCCAGGGAGACCGCGATCAGGCGAGGCCAACTGTCGACCTCCGCCTTGCTGCCCACAAAGTTCGCGGCGTGAGCATCGGCGTCAAACTCCATTCGCCGCCTCATGAGCTGGGCGATGAAAAACCCCAACAGAAACGTTCCCATCATCACCAGCCTCGCTACCCAGATGCACAACACCAGCGGGACGCCCAGCACCAAGCCATAGGCCCCGCGTCGCAGCAGGCCTTGGGCCATGGCATCCATGCTTCCCCGGCGGTAGGCGGCAATTGCCATCCAGTGCGACATCCGATCCAGCAGGCCTGTCGCGCGCATTCCCGCCCCTTGCGAGAAGTGCCCAAACTCGTGGGCCAGGACCGCGGCCAGCGACGTGGCGTTCATGCCCGCCACGAGCGGCATACCGATGTGGAGCGCCAAGCCGCGCGGGAAGAGCAGCCCGAGCCCGCCCCCCATGAGCTGAGCCGCGGCGTTGGCTTCGCAGTCGATGTAGATCTTCTTTGGCACCGGCGCACCCATGGTCGTGCAGACCATGCCCACAAACGCGAACAGCCGGGGCTCTTGGCTTGGGAAGAGCTCAATGCCCTCGCGAGGCTTGTCGCCTGCGAAGAGCGCCAGCAGCGGCTGGAGCATGAAGACGATGATGGCCAGCGCGAGAAGGCCCGGCAGCACATAGAGCAATATGGGAAAGAGGGCGGCTCGCCCGCGCAGGTGCGTCTGCAAAAGGCCGGTGTCATGCAAAAAATGCCAGTGGGCCAGCCAGCACACCCCGGCCACCGCCGCCAGGTACATCAGCGGGACCATGAGCATGAATGCAGCCGACGCCAGCAGCGAGAGGCGATAGCCCAGGGACCGCCGCACTGGCTTCCAACTCCCGAAAAAGGCTCGTGCAAAGGGGAGCGTGGAGCCCTCCACATGCCCCGGAGCGATGCGAACGTCGTCGTTGGCAGACGGATGGTGCATAGATGGATCCCGATCGATCGCACAGCGAAATGACACATTCGAACAGTGCGAAGCGGGACCAGTATGACATGCAATTCGCAGCCTGTAAAGACCAGCACACGCTGCAAGGCGATACCATGGTGGCGATGACCGACCGGGCCACCATCATCGACGGCCTCGCCCTCGCCAACGTCTACCGCGAGCAGATCGCCGCGCGCGTGAAGGCGGTGGTCGCCAAGGCTGGGCAGGTCCGCCTCGACGCGGTGCTGGTGGAGTCGGGCGACAACGCCGCGCGCGTCTACGCGGAAAACCAGGCCAAGACCTGCGCCCAGCTGGGCATCGAGTATCGCCTGCATCGGATTCAAGCCCCCGAGGGCCATCTGCCCACCTTTGACGACATCGCTGGGCGCGTCCTTCTGCTGAGCAGCGATGACGAGGTGACGGCGATCATGCTGCACCTGCCCTTGCCACCGGGGGTGGATCCTTATCGCATCCAGCGGCTCATTGCTCCCGACAAAGACGTCGAAGGTGTGAACCCGGCCAACATCGGCAACATCGTCTACGGGCGCTCCTCGCTCGCCCCGTGTACTGCTCTGGCCGTGGTGAAGATGGTCGAGCATGTGC
>JAKFUN010000086.1 GCA_021732675.1 Phycisphaerales bacterium | reverse complement strand
ACCCTCCCCCATGCCCCCCGGCCCTGACAGTGTGCGCAAAGTTGTCCAGCGTCACTGGGGCTTTGACACGCTTCGCCCCCTGCAATCCGAAGCCATCGAGGCGACCCTGGCGGGGCGTGATTCTGTCATCGTCATGCCCACCGGAGGGGGCAAGAGCCTCTGCTATCAGGTCCCGCCCATCGTCATGGAGCGCGTAAGTCTCGTCGTCTCGCCCCTGATCGCCCTCATGCAAGATCAGGTGGCCCGGTTGCGTCTCTGCGGGGTGGCGGCCGCCGCGGTACACAGCCACACCTCGCCCGCCGAACTCGATGACCTTCGTGCCATGCTCCGCGCTCGCGAGTTGAGGTTGCTCTTTCTCGCCCCCGAGCGGCTGCTGGTGCCAGACGTTCTGTCGTGGGTCTCTCGATTGCAGCCCTGCGCCATCGCCATCGACGAGGCTCACTGCATCAGCCAATGGGGGCATGATTTTCGCCCGGAATATCGGCGATTGGCCCAACTTCGCTCGGTGATTCCCGGCATCCCCATCAGCGCCTTCACCGCCACCGCCACGCCTCGCGTGCGCGAAGACATCGCCACCCAGCTTCACTTGAGCGACCCGGTGGTGAGGGTGGGCGTCTTTGATCGGCCCAATCTGACCTATCGCATCGTGCCCCGAGGCAACCAGGTGGCACAGGTGATGGAAGCGACCAAGCGCGCCGGCCCGGGCGCCGTGATTGTCTACTGCATGACCCGCAAAGACGCTGAGACGTTGGCCACGGGCCTGACCGCGGCTGGCGTGGAGGCCGCCCCGTATCACGCCGGGCTGGATGCCAAGCTCCGCTCGCGGATCAGCCGCGACTTTCGCGAGGATCGCGCCAACGTGATCTGCGCCACCGTCGCCTTTGGAATGGGCATCGATCGTCCCGACGTGCGGCTGGTCGTACACGCGGCCCTCCCCAAGAGCATCGAGGCCTACCAGCAAGAAACCGGGCGGGCCGGGCGCGATGGCCAACCCGCCGAATGCCTGATGTTGCTCAGCTCGGGCGACCTGACGCGCTGGCAGCGCATCATGAAGCTGGGGTGGGAAGAAAGCGGGGCCGGGCCCGAAGCCCTGGCCACCCAGATGGGGCTTCTGACCGAGGTCTACGACCTCGTCAGTGGGCGTCGTTGTCGTCACGTGGCTCTCAGCAACTACTTCGGGCAGCACCTGCCCCAGGGCGAAGCCGGCTGCGGGGCCTGCGATGTGTGCCTGCGCGAGCAAGCCCAGACCGACGACGGGCACGAAACCGCCCGAAAAATCATCTCCTGCGTAGTTCGACTCGGGCAGAACTTCGGCGCTGCATATGTCGCCGAGGTGCTGGTCGGGGCCAACAGCACCAAGATTCGCGAGCGGGGCCACGACGAACTCTCGACGTACGGCATCCTCAAGGGCTACTCCAAGCCCACCGTGGTCGGCTACATCAACCAACTCGTCGATGCCGGGCACCTGGCGCGCTCGCCGGGGGAATATCCGGTGATCGCCCTGGGCGAGACGGCCGCCTCGGTCTTGCGGGGGGACGCCGTCGCGGCGCTCTTTGAAACGCAAGCCCCCAAACAAACCCGGAATGGCCCGCAGAAAACGCCCCTGAGCCCCGAAGATCTCCCCCTTTTCGAGGCCCTGCGCGACATGCGCCGCACGCTCGCCGACGCCAAAGGCGTTCCCGCGTTCGTCATTCTTGCAGATTCCGTCCTGGCGGACATCGCTCGTCAGCGCCCGAACTCTTTGGAGAAACTGCGACAGGTTCGCGGAATTGGGGAGCAAAAGCTCGCGGCTTTCGGGGACACCATCCTCCAAACTCTCCAACTGGCCCTTGCCCGGCGCCAGTTGACCTGATTTCCCCATGCACCCCCGGGGTTTTTCACGATCCACTCTGGCGTGCGTCCAAGCTGCTTAAACCTGCGATTCATGCCCAGATATTGGGGCTTTTTTCGTACTTTGCCACAACTCGCGGATAGGCTTCATCGATGAGCACGGACAACTTCGCCGCCGCCGCGGCTGACTTCATCAAGCTTCTATCCAACCAACGCCCCGAGCTCGCGCTCGCGACCGCTCGCCTCCTCGAGTCGGTGGCTGGCGTCATTCGTGAATCGATCGCAACTCACGACTCACAGCCACTGGATGCCCCGGGGGCGGCGCAGACACTGGTGCCCTTGTCATCACCCGCGCTTGCGGATGTCGCGATGCCCACGCCTGCGGCGCCTGCGACTCGCGCCCCGGCCATCGTCGGGCCACCCTCGGTTGTGGGGCCCACTCCGGTGGTCGCGTCGATCCTCACGCCCACGCCCGGCCCTAAGACCCTGCCGGTGACGACCGCGTTTGTTCCTCTCAAGCTGGGCGACACATCGCTGCAGATCGCGGTGGCGGGCACTACCGCCGAGATCGGCCAGGCGCGGCTAGCCGCCCAGGCCACAGCCCACCCCGAGCCCGCGCCGGCCCCACGCTACGACGACATCGCGCTCGTCGAAACGCGCTGCGAGATCAAAGCTCAGTCGTGCCTGGCCCTCATCCCGCGCCGCGCCGCCGCCGGAACGCCCGACGAAGATCAATATGTCCCGCCGGTGCGGGCGTTGCTTGCTAAGGCCAAGGCCCTCCCCGAGTGCTTTTTGTGGGTCTTTTTTCCCGATCGCGCCCAGCCTGATGACGCGACGCTGCACCGGATCGCGGCCAATTACCAGAACCTCGCCAAGGCCGCCCGGCTTGCGGCGCGGAGCGAGGAACTCGGCCAGCGCCCGCTGCGCCTGGGCGCTGTCGAGCTTCTGGCCGAGGCCCAGTCGGCATTGCGAGTCTCGCTGCGGGATACGTGGCTGTACAACTCGGATCGCGACCAGGACGCGGCCTTCACGTATCTCAACCAGGCGACCAAGCGCGAGGAGATCTTCATCGAGCGCTACATGCGCCTGGATGACCCCGCCGACCCGCTGGACCACCAGAACCTCGCGTCGCGCCTGGATGACCTGGCCCATCGCTTCGAGAACGAAGCCGCCCATGAAAAGGACGTCCGCAAGTTTCTCAGCAAGCTCAAGCACCACGCGCGCATCATCGCGAACAACCCCGACGAGTCCCGCGAGGAGGACTGGCTGAAGATCGAGTCCGCAGCCGCCTCGTTGGTCCAATCTCACCTGCACATCTCCGATCCCCGACTCCTCGACACGCTCGGGCCCATTCGCGACCAGCTCCCCGAGTTGGCCTCGCTCCCCAACGTGCGGCAGGTTCTGTCGCGCGATGCGGCGCGCGAAACTCCCGAGGCGGCTCCCCGCGAATACTCGGCAGACGTGGTGCGGGTACGAAATCACCTGCGCGGGGGCGCGGTGGTGCTGGTGGGGGGAGAACGCCGCCCGGAAGCCGAGAATCGAATCCGCGAAGCCTTCGACCTGCGTGATGTCGTGTGGGTCAGCCTGGGCGAGCACGCCAGCTCGGCTCCGGCCCAGGCCCCGATTCTTCGCCCCGAGGTGCGCCTGGTGTTCATCCTCATCAAGCTCGCCGGACACCAGCACGTGGAAGATGTCGCCCGCTTCGCGCGGGAGGCTGGCAAGCCCCTGGTGCGGGTCCCCGCGGGGTACAACCCCGAGCAGTTGGCCGCCCAGGCCTTGACGCAGGTCGCCCACCAGCTCCACCCCGCCCACGGCTGACACCCTTCCCAAGGCACGCCGACGGGCGATAATCGCCCATGCCCCCCAAACCTCGCGTGCCCGCCCCCGTCTGTGTCACGATCCCAATCGCCTGGGGCGAGATGGACGCCCTGGGCCACGTCAACAACGTCGTCTACTTTCGGTACTTCGAGACCTCGCGAGTCGCGTACATCGACCAGTTGGGGTGGCGCACCATCCCCAAGGCCAGCGGGGTTGGGTTCATCCTGCAATCCGTCCAGGCACGCTTCCGCCGCCCGCTTCTCTACCCCGACACCATCGAGGTCACCTCACGCCTGGTGTCGATGGAGGCCGACCGCTTCACGCTGGCCCACGAGGTCTTCAGCCAACGCCAGCAAGAGATCGCGGCTCTGGGCGAAGGGACCATCGTGACCTACGACTACGACGCCAACGTCAAAGTCCCCATCCCCGCGACACTCGCGGCCCGAATCAGCGCCCTCGAAGCTGGCGCAGCACAAGAGCCCCGCGGGATGGCTCCGGGTGCACCAACGTCATGAGTTGTGGGCGCTTCGCTGTATAGCCAACCGACCCGGCCTAGCTCAATAAGGGGTCGGGAAGCGGCTGAGCATGGAGGGTCGGTCCACCAACGCGGCGCGCTGGAAGTCCTCCCACATGCGGCGGATGTTTTCGTCGTAGGTGATCGACACGCGATTGCCGATGTCCACAGGGCGATCCGTCGTGGTCTGCAAGTCCGGAGTCAGGTTGTCGCGAATCCCTTCCGGCGAGTTATCGGTCGCGCTGCAACCAACCAAGCCGCCGGCCACCACCAACGCCACGGCTGCACACACAAAACGGCTCGAACGACGGATCGACATCGGTAACTCCACTCGAAGGGCACCAACCAGGCCACCGCCCGCTCGCGGACGGATCCGTTCATGGACGCAAACCCCGAGCCGCCAACTGACAGCGCCGGGAGGGTGTTTGTAACCGCTTGAAGTCTCCCCGTCAAGCCCGACCCCGACATTCCGGAATCTAGTCCCCAAATCCAAGCTCCCCCCGAATCAAGGGTCGGGGTCCAAAGACTCATTGTGTTCTCGGGATGAGTTGGGGATAAGTCTTCATTTGACCTTTGATTTCTGATTATTCACACCACTGTCGGTTTTGTGGGAATCTGATCTAAGCTTTTATTTAGCAGATGTTTACAGGTTTGTTTCTGGTGAATGACCACTGATTTCCGGCTCCGGGGCACGGCGGCGCCGCCCTTCGGGTTCTTTGGGGAAAACCCGTCTCCTGCCAACCCGGCAGGGGCTTGCCGGGAGGCTGGCGGTCGTGCCACCCATGCCCCCCAACGCGAGGCCTGCGACCACCCGGGAAATGGCACGCCGCTTGCCTGTCTCACTGCGACCAGCTCCCCGCGAGCAAGGAATCTCCACCATGAAGATGGATCGCTTTACCACCTCCGCCCAGCAAAGCCTCTCCGACGCCCAGAGCGACGCCATGGGTCGCGGCAACCCCGAAGTCGCCGGGCTGCATCTCCTCGCCGCCCTCGTCAAGGACCGCAACAGTCCCGGCTGGTCCATTCTCACTAAGGCGGGGTTCGAGCCCCTGCGGGTCGGCCAAATGGCCCAGGCTGAGCTCAGCCGCCTGCCCAAGGTCAGCGGCAGCTCCGGCCAGACCGGGCGACAGGTCGTCGAGATCCTCAACAAGGCCGACGAGATCGCCCGCAAAATGGGCGACAGCTACGTGAGCAGCGAGCACCTGTTGCTCGCCCTCGCCGACGTCGCCGGCCCGGCCCGCGAGACGCTCTCGACCCTCGGCATTTCCCGCGGCAAGATCGACGAGGCCGTCAAAGCCATCCGCGCCTCCAGCGGCGTGACCAACGTCAACGACCCCGAGGCCGAGGCCAACTTCGAATCCCTCAAGAAGTTCGCCATCGACCTCACCGAGAAAGCCCAGCAGGGCAAGCTCGATCCGGTCATCGGGCGCGACGAAGAGATTCGGCGTTGCATGCAGGTGCTGAGCCGCCGAACCAAGAACAACCCGGTGCTGATCGGCGAACCCGGCGTCGGCAAAACCGCCATCGCCGAGGGGCTGGCGCTGCGCATCGTCAATGGCGACTGCCCGGAGGGGATGCGCGACAAACGGATTATGGCACTCGACGTCGGGCAGCTTTTGGCGGGCGCCAAGTTTCGCGGCGAGTTCGAAGAGCGTCTCAAGGGCGTCCTGCGCGAGGTTCAAGCCAGCAAGGGTCAGGTGATTCTGTTTATCGACGAGTTGCACACCATCATCGGCGCGGGAGCCGCGGAGGGGGCCGTCTCTGCCGGCAACCTGCTCAAGCCCGCCTTGGCCCGGGGCGAGCTGCGCTGCATCGGGGCCACCACGCTGGATGAATATCGCAAGCACGTGGAGAAAGATCCGGCGTTTGAGCGTCGCTTCCAGCCGATCTTTGTCGACCAGCCCAACGTCGAGGAGACCGTGGCGATTCTGCGCGGGCTGAAGCCTCGCTACGAGGCCCATCACGGCGTGAAGATATTGGACGAGGCGATTCTGGCCGCGGCTTCGCTGAGCAATCGCTACATCGCCGATCGATTTTTGCCCGACAAGGCCATCGACCTGATGGACGAGGCGGCGAGCCGGCTGCGCATCGAGATCGACAGCATGCCCACGGAGCTGGACGAGCTCCGCCGCAAGATCATGCAGTTGGAGATCGAGCGCCAAGCGCTGCGAATCGAGGCGGGGTCGAAGAGCACCGCTCTGGAGAGCGGTGCCACCAGAGAAAGTGCGAGCAGAGATGGTGCCGTCAAGGAACTGCAACGCATCGACAAGGAGCTTGCGGAGCTGCAGGAGCAGAACCGCGCCCTGAGCACGCGCTGGGAAACCGAGAAGAAGCAGCTCGACGCCGTCAAGGACATCAAGGAAAAGGTCGCCCGCAAGCAGGTGGAGCTGGAGCAGGCCCAGCGCCGCGGCGATCTCGAAGCCGCGGCTCGCATCCGCTACAGCGACATTCGCGAGCTCGAGGCCCAACTGGCGGCCGCCGAACAGGCCCAGGCCGAACGCACCGCGCGGGGCGACACCCTCGTCAAAGAAGAAGTCGACGCCGAGGCCATCGCCGAAGTGGTGGGGCGCTGGACCGGGATTCCCGTTTCGCGCCTCGTCGAAACCGAACGCGAAAAACTCATCCGCATGGAGCACGAGCTTGGCAATCGCGTCGTCGGCCAGGAGCACGCCTTGAAGGCGGTGAGCGATGCGGTGCGCCGCAGCCGAGCGGGGCTGAGCGACCCAAATCGCCCGATGGGCAGCTTCCTGTTTCTGGGCCCGACCGGCGTGGGCAAGACCGAGACGTGCCGGGCCCTGGCGGAGTTCCTCTTCGATACCGAAGAAGCCGTGGTTCGCATCGACATGAGCGAATACGGCGAGAAGCACGCGGTGTCGCGTCTCATCGGCGCGCCCCCGGGCTATGTGGGCTATGACGAGGGGGGCCAACTCACCGAGGCGGTGCGCCGCCGCCCCTATTGCGTGGTCCTGCTCGACGAGATCGAAAAGGCCCACCCGGATGTCTTCAACATTCTGCTGCAAGTGCTGGACGACGGTCGCCTGACCGACGGCCAGGGGCGCACGGTGGACTTCAAGAACTCCATCATCGTGATGACCAGCAACTACGGCAGCGCCCAGATTCAGGAGCTCACCACCCAGGGTGCCGAAGACTGGGAGATCGAGCTGGCCATTCGCGAGCTATTGCGGCGTGGCCCGGCGGGCATGATGGCCGACCAGATCGGCAAGAGTGCGGGGCTGCCGCCGAACGTGGTGGAGGTGATGAGCCGGGCGGCCGCCACCATGACCGGGGGCCTGATGCGCCCGGAACTGCTCAACCGCATCGACGAAGTGGTGGTCTTCCACCAGTTGCGCCGCGAGGGGTTAGGCAGAATCGTCGAAATCCAGCTCGCGCGCCTGCACAAGCGCCTGGCCGAACGCGGCATGAGCCTGAGCCTGACCGACAAAGCCAAGGAACAACTGGGCACCGAAGGGTGGGACCCGGCCTTCGGGGCGCGCCCGCTCAAGCGCACGATCCAGCAACGCATCGAAAACTCGCTGGCGTCACGGATTTTGGCGGGTGAGTTCGGGCCTGGGGACACAATCACGTGTGATTTCGATGGCGGGCAGTTTGTGTTTGCGAAGAAGTAGGGCGGCGATGCGAGAACATCGCGCCAACATAATGCCCCCGGCGCGAGCCGGGGGGTCGCGGCGATGTCTTCTTCCGCAGCATCGAATCACCCTACACGCAGATCGCGGCTCCATAAGCACCGTCGGGCCACGCGCGTGCCACCGAAGTCGCGGCTTTGAGCGACTTCGGTGCGATGGACACAACCGACGCCCCAGCACTGAAGTCCGTCAAGGCAGAGACTTCAGTGGCTCACTTTGGTGCCGCCCTGCCGGCGAGCGTGGGGGCACACCTTGTCCCTGCTCGTTTTCTTGAGCAGGCTCGCCTGGATCATGAAAGAGCGAAGATCATCAAGGACGGGGCACGATCGGCAACGCCGCGGCTTCCTCAGGCGTCAACACCGTGATGCTTACCACTTTCGGGTCGATTCCAATGAAATCGGGTCGCCTGTATCGACTACCATGGGATGTGATCCAGATTCCATTGCAACTGGTTTGAGAGTCGGGAAGGTCAACTTCCGGCGCCGCGCCCTCCATGATGGATCCCAGAACAAACGCCGCGGCTCCGGGAGGCCTTATCCAGAGTTCGTTTGCAAATCTCTGTCCCCGCGTGATCCCAAACGCGAGTTCGCGCCCATCTTCGAGCTTTAGAACGGTGACTTTGTTTACCGCATACACCGGGCTCATAAACGCCTGCTGTACTCGGGCAGTGCGAGACCATGGAATGACCAATGTTCCGTCTCTCTGGGCAAACATGACGGTGTACACACCGAGAGAGAGCACCCCCGCGACGGCGAGGAGCAGCACCGAGTAGCCGATCGCCAATCGCCAGAGCACCCACTTGCTCCAGGCGTGGGATCGTCCCCAGCCGCATTCGGGGCAACTGGGTTCGGAGAGCTCGTATCCGCACACAGGGCAGGTGGCGTTTGGATGCGCGCCGCGCGAGCTCACCCAGGCCGCGAGGCACCCTGCGACACCCCACGCACCTGCACCGAGCGAGAGAAACGCCAAACCGACCGAGGCGGTCGTGGTGTCGGCGACGATGTTCATCTCGGCCAGCGCCAGGCGTCCTGGCGATGGGAGCAAAGACGAACACCACCATGCGAAAAGTGGAAGAAGAAAGGTCGCGAACACGATCGGAGAAACCACGATGACCATTTGGCGGCGGCTGGCGCGGATGGCTTGCCAGCTCGCCAGAGGCAGCAGCAGCAGCGCGCCGACCCCGCGCCAGGCCGCTGAAAACGCGAATGAGGAAAGGAGCGCGCCGCCCAAAGCGAGCCCGAGCAAGCTGGTGCCTTGAGCGACCGACCCGAACGCGGGAATGAGGCGATCCCAACCTGCCATGTTGTGGCGGCGTTGTTTGACCTCTCGGGCTTGTGTCAGGGCCTCGTCGCCGACGATCCACTGGACGCTTCCGTTTTGAATGCACCGGGCCGCGATGCGAAGGTCCTCGGGCTCGCGCTGCCCGCGATTGCTGAGCCGCCGCCAATCCTCCGCGTCGATCGCGGCCTGCACGCCCATTTCATGGCACGCCACGCGAAAGGCGAGGACCATGACCAACCAGGTGGCAAGGATGTGGAGGAACTTTGGCATGGATTGGGTGTACCGGGTTGAACGTGGAGAGTTGCGAGCGAGACTGAGGGCTCCGCGACCTGCGTCATGGAGCCCCCGGCGCAGGCCGGGGGTTGCGAAACGCTTCGGCACCCTCTCGACCCCCACGCTTGCACGTGGGGGCTCCGATCACTACTCCCCGCGCCCCTGCTCCCATCTCGTCCCCAACTCGTGCTCCACACCCAGGTGGTCCAAAATCTTCCCCACCGTGAAGTCGATGATGTCCGCCACGCTCTTGGGGTGGAGATAGAACCCGGGGTTGGGTGAGCAGATCGTCGCGCCGGCCAGGGCCAGCGCTTCCATGTTTCGAATATCAATCAAGCTCAGCGGCATTTCGCGATGGCACACGATCAGCGGGCGGCGTTCTTTGAGCGTCACCGCCGCGGCTCGGCACAGCAGGTTGCTCCCGCTGCCGGTGGCGATCGCCCCCAGCGACGCGCTGCTGCACGGCACCACCACCATGCCATTGTGCAGGAATGAGCCACTGGCGATCACCGCGCCCACGTCCTTGTTGGGGTGGATGAAGAGGCGCTTCTCCGCCTCGCGCCGGGTGGCGGGCTTGGCGGCGTTGCACCACTCGGGCAGCAGTTCTTCCAGCGAGAGGTTCTTGATGGCGGCTTCGTCGAAGAGCAACCGCCGCCCGTAGTCGCTCACCACCAGATGCACCTCGTGGCCACCTTCCAGCAGTAACTCCAACAAGCGCAGCGCGTACGCCGCACCCGAGGCACCCGAGATACCCAGCACAAACCGCTTCGGGCTGGCGCGGCTCTCGCGGCGGGTTCGAGCAGAGATGGTTGATCGCTTGGCCATGTAAGGTGAGTTCGTTGACGGGCAAGGGTAGGGATTCGCAGCCCGGATGTTTGTGCCATTGGGTGGCACTGCTCTCCAGAGCAGTGTTCCGGATCACCGCTCTCCGGAGCCGTCATTCAGGACACCGCTCTGGAGAGCGGTGCCACCTAGGCGGGCAACTACCAATCCAGCTCGTCACATTCCCCGCCTCCCGAGGCCGCAACAATGCTTTATGCCCGAGCTTCCCGAGGTTGAGACCGTGCGGCGAACTTTGGAGCCCCGGATTCTCGGGCGGCGGGTGGTCGCCGCCAAACTTCGCCGGCGTGATATCTGCGAAACCTTGCCCGGCGCCAGCTTGGGTGCCGCAGACCTTTTCGAGGGGGCCGCGATCAGTGCGACCTATCGGCACGGGAAGCAGCTTGCGATCGAAGCCGACAATGGCCGCGTGATTTGCATTCACCTGGGCATGAGTGGGGTGCTGAGTTGGTCAACGGCTCTTCCAAAGTTCACGGTGCGCGATCACGCCCACGCGTGGTGGCACCTTGATGATGACTCGGCGATGGTCTTTGCGGATCCGCGACGGTTTGGTGGTGTGTGGCTTTCGCCGGACATGGCCACCCTTCGCCGGGAACGCTGGGCGGAGTTGGGCATCGACGGCTTGCTCGTCTACGGCCGGGCACTGCACCAGGCGTTGGGCCAGAGCGCCCGGTCGGTCAAGGCGGCGTTACTGGACCAAGGCGTGGTGGCCGGGGTGGGAAACATTTACGCCGACGAGTCCTTGTTCGCGGCAGGCATCGCCCCGACACGGGCGTGCCTCACGGTCAGCGAGGCCGAGTGGGAGCGCCTGGCGGCCAGCATCCGTCAAGTGCTGGGTGACGCCCTGGACGGGGGGGGTTCGACGCTGCGTGACTATCGCGACGCGAACGGCCAGCAGGGCACGCACCAACTTCGGCACGCGGTGTACGGGCGTGGGGGCGAGGCATGCCTGACGTGCCGCTCAATGCTCCAGCGGGCCACCCTGGGCCAGCGTACGACAGTCTGGTGTGCAACCTGCCAGCGGTAGGGTTGTCCACAGCGGGGAACCCACGGGGAGGGGGAC